>NZ_BAAHAR010000043.1:0-75422 GCF_054777395.1 Nocardiopsis oceani | reverse complement strand
AGCTGACTCCTCCAACACCCGTGCCGCTACCGTCTGAGCGATCCGATCCCCGACCGTGGGCACACCCAACAGGCGCACACCCCCACTGTCCTTGGGAATCTCGACCCCACGCACCGCAGGCGGAAAGTAGGTTCCCGAGGACATCCGATTCCAGATCTTGTAGAGATTATTCTTCAGATCCTTCTCGAACTCCTCGATGGATACCCCGTCCACCCCGTGCGTCCCGTGGTTAGCCTTGACTTTCTGGTAGGCCTCCCAGACCGCATGCTTGGAAATATCGAACGGTTTTCCTGATGATGTCAACTCGCCCATACGATTCCTCCCCGAAAATTCCTGGTTGATCGCATGCACTCGTCACGAGCGATCCGGCCCCTTCGCTCCACCCCTATTACCAGGGCTTCATCACTACTACGAGCCGGTCCGCCAGCACGCCCGGCATCGGTACTCAACCCCTCGCGGAGGCTTTCCGCTTGGAGGGCTCCCTCTCTCCCCACCCGCTCAGAGCAGGGATGTATCCGCACGTGCCTTCTCCTGTTCCGCACGAAAGCCGCAGACCGGGCTCGCGTCACCTGCATGCCGGACACCACTCGGACAGTAAACGGGTCTCCTCCGAGCTCCATCCCAAGGCAGAAACGAGACCTCGGTTTCGATGTCATCTTGCTCTTTCGACACGTCATCAGTGATTCGCTTGCGCTCGCCTTCCCGATCCCCACCTGACACATCCAGTGCGCCTTTTCCTCATCGCTCACCACGACAGTCTTCAGCTAACGCGGCATGAGGTGGTTTGAAGCCCTCCCCCGCAGGACGGCTCCGAAGGGCCAGATCCTTCATCTTTGCGTGCAGCACCGCTTGCCTAGAGAGTTCCTACTTCCTCCTCTGGTTCACGTTCAGGACACAACTTTCCTGATAGCCGCCAACCCGCCGTCGCAGCGAAGCGGGTCAAGGTGGAGCGCCTTTGACGCGCGAAGCGCTCGATGGCGACGACCTTGAGGCGCGCAGCGGAGACGGCCACAATCGGGCGGCGGGAAAGGAGGACACCCCAAGCCACCAAGGCAACCCCCAAACCAACAGGCAACCCCCACCGAAGCAAACTCCACCACCCTGAGCCCCTGATCCTCCACCACCCTGAGCCCCTGATCTCCCGATCCCCCGGGCCTGATTCTCTGGTCCTCTGGACCGGACTCTAGGCGAGCAGCATCCAGGTGCCTTGGCCGAGCATGGCTACTCCGGCCAGGAAGAACAGGGCAGCGGCGCCGAGCTGGATGGTGCGCTCGGGGAGCTTCTTGCCCAGGACCGCACCCAAGGCGATGGCGATGGCGTCGGCGGCGACCATCCCGACGGTGGAACCGATCCACACCGGAAGCCAGTGGTACTGGGTACCCACCGCGATGGTGGCGAGCATGGTCTTGTCACCGAGCTCAGCAACCAGGAAGACCACGAAGACCGTCATGAAACCGGAGCGGATCCGGCGGGAGGCGGCGCGTTCCTCGTCCTTCTCGGTCATATCGTCGCCGCGCAGGGTCCAAGCCCCGAAGAGAAGGAAGGCAAAACCAGCGGCCAGGGTGAGCCAGTCGACGGGGATCGCCACCCCGAGGACCTCCGCGATGAAGACGCTCCCCAAGTGCACCACCGCGGTAGCGACGGTGATCCCCAGGATGACCGTGAGCGCGCGGTACCGCGTGGCCAGTGACATCGCTACGAGCTGGGTCTTATCACCCATTTCGGCGATGAAGATCGCGACGGTGCTCACACCGAGGCCGATCAGAAATGCTGACATGCATCACTCCTGCTGTCCGCGATGGGCAGAAGGAGGCATAGGACGCCCCTTCAACCCGGTCGTTTCCTACCGGGTCAAAGGTCTCGTCCGCCCTGCCACTGGGCGCTTGCACGCCGCCCAGCTGGGCTCATACGGCCGGGACGGAGGTGTCCAGCATGTCGACCGTACGCATTGGGGACTACTCCCCTTCGACAATCAAAACATTACCAGAACCATTTTATTTAGCAATTCATGGTTCCGACTAATTGCTTTATCAGCCATGCCTGAAAAACGTGTTAGGAGTACCTAACTTCATTCTTCGGCACATTGTCCCTGATCGGTCCCCGTGCCCCGAGGGCTCAGAGGCCCAGAGGCTCAGAGGCTCAGAGGCTCAGAGGCTCAGAGGCCCAGAGGCTCAGAGGCTCAGAGGCCCAGAGGCTCAGAGGCTCAGAGGCTCACGCCGAGCATCACCGGCTCGTTGACCAGGCGCACCCCGAAGGCCGCCTCTACCCCCGCACGGACCTCCCGGGCCAGCTCCAGCAGGTCAGCCGTGCTCGCCCCGCCCGGGTTGGTCAGGGCGAGGGTGTGCTTGCCGGAGATCCGGGCGGGCCCCGAGCCGTAGCCCTTGGTGAACCCTGCACGGTCGATCAGCCAGGCCGCGGAGAGCTTCACGTTGCCCGCCTCGTCCGGGTGGCCCGGGACCGGGACCTCCGGGCCGAGCCGCTCCGCCGCCCGCTCACGAAATGCCTCGTACTCCTCCGGAGCCAGGATCGGGTTGGTGAAGAACGAACCGGCGCTGCGGGTGTCCGGGTCCGCGGGGTCCAGCACCATGCCCTTGCCCCTGCGCAGTCCCAGCACGACCTCCCGGGCCTGTGCGAGCGGCACCCGCTCTCCCGCCTCCACACCCATGGTCCGCGCGACCTCTGCGTACTGCACGGGGCGGCTCAGCTTGCCGCGGCGGAGCTCGAAAACGACCTCGCACACCGTGTACCGGTCATGGCCCTTGAATACGCTGTCGCGGTAGGTGAAGCCGCAGTCGGCGTTGGACATCGTGGCCAGCTCACCGGTGCTCCGGTCCAGGACCAGCACCTCGCGGATGGTCTGGCTGACGTCCTGCCCGTAGGCGCCCACGTTCTGGATGGGAGTGGACCCCACCCGGCCGGGGATGCCGGACAGGAACTCCACACCGTTGAAACCCTCCTCGACCATCCGCTCGACCAGCGGGTCCCACTCCACACCCGCGTCCACCCTCAGCAGGACGACTTCTTCACCGGTCTCCGGGTCGACGCCCGCCTCCGTGACGGTGACGCCCTGGGAGGCGATGAGCACGACCGTGCCGGGGAAACCGTCGTCGGCGACCACTAGGTTGCTGCCGCCCCCGAGCACGAGGACGCGCTCACCCGAGCGGTCCGCCTCGTTCACGAGCGCGACGAGCTCCTCGGTGGAGCTGGCGGTCCGGAAGGCCTTGGCGGGACCGCCCAGGCCGAGCGTGGTGTGGTCGGCGAGCATCGTGGACACGGGCATACCTCGACTTGCGGGAAGGAGAACGGTGGAGTGGGTGGGGATCAGGGTTGGCCTCAGGCGAATCGGTCTCAGACGAATCGGTCTCAGGCTAGCCGGACGACGGCGCTGGCCTTGGCGAGGACCTTGGCCCCGCCGGAGCGGGCGGTCAGCAGCACCTTGACGGTGCCGTCGTCGTTCTTGGCCTTGACCTTGCCGCCGACGGTGATCTCGGCACCGTCATCGTCGTCGGGCACCACCACGGGCGCGGAGAAGCGCACCGAGTACTCGACCACGCTCCCGGGGTCCCCGGTCCAGTCGGTGAGCACCCGGCCGGCCTCGGCCATGGTGAACATGCCGTGCGCGATCACATCGGGCAGCCCGACGGACTTGGCGAAGCGCTCGTTCCAGTGGATGGGGTTGAAGTCCCCCGAAGCCCCCGCGTAGCGGACCAGGTCCAGGCGGCGGACCGGGAAGGTCTGCTCGGGCAGTTCCGTGCCGACTTCGACGTCGGCGTGGCTGATCTTGCTCATCGTCTTCCCCGCTCCTAGGAACCCCGGACGACGAGCATCATGCCCGCCGTCACCACGTGCTCGCCGTCGGCCGCCTCGGCCACCGTCTCCAGGGTGATCAGCTCGTTGCCGCCCAGCGCCTTGATGTCCGTGATCTTGGTGACGGTGGTCAGGACGTCACCGGCGCGGAGCGGTCGGCTGTAGTGGAAGCTCTGGTCACCGTGCACGACACGGGAGAAGTCCACCCCGAGGTCCGGATCGGCGAGGGCGAGACCGGAGCCTGCCATCCCGAGGATCACGGGAAAGGTCGGCGGGGCAATGACGTCGGGGTACCCGACGGCTTGGGCCGAAGCCCGGTCGAGGTAGACCGGGTTGAGGTCGTTGATCGCCTCGGCGAACTCGCGGATCTTGCCGCGGGTCACCTCGTAGGCCTCGGGGGCGGGGTACTCCCGGCCGAGGTAGTCAGGGTTGATGGCCACGCTCTGCCTCTCCTGTGCGCTGAGTCCAAACACGAAAACAGCCCGGTGAGCGAGGAGCTCACCGGGCTGGAGTCTACGAGAAGCTGACCGCTCCCTGCCTGGGACAACGGACCTGCGAGTACCTAGCGGGTCTCGCGGTGGCCGTTGTGCTTGCGGCAGTTCGGGCAGAACTTCTTGATCGTGAGACGGTCGGGGGTGTTCCGACGGTTCTTGCGCGTGATGTAGTTCCGGTGATTGCACTCCTGGCAGGCCAGGGTGATCTTCGGCCTCACGTCTGTGGCAGCCACTTCGGAGTGCCTTTCTCGCTGGAGACATTACCTGGGCGCAGTTGAACACTGCTAGACACCCACAACGACCCCTGAGTTCCACTCAGGGGCCAGCGGGTTGGTAGCGGGGGCCGGACTTGAACCGACGACACAGCGATTATGAGCCGCTTGCTCTACCGACTGAGCTACCCCGCCCCGGATCAGACGGGAGCCAATCCACTTCGGAAGACTCCCGACCCAGGCCGGTGATCCACCGGCCACCCACCTGAGTGGACCGGAACCTCATCAAGTGGTGGAGCCCCTTTACGGAATCGAACCGTAGACCTTCTCCTTACCATGGAGACGCTCTGCCGACTGAGCTAAAGGGGCGCGCTGTGGGGCTTTCTTTCGTCCGCCCCGGGGGCGTTGCCCCCTTGCGCTGGTCATGACTATACAGGGGTTGGGGGGTGGTCTGCCAAATCGAATACCCGGAGCCTTCCGCGGAACACGCGCCCACATCGGGCCAACCCAGCGAAATCCCTGTTCAGAGCGGGTTTTCTGGTTGCTCGGACCCAGCCACAACCGCCCTGGAAAGCGGCCGAATGTGACGGCGCACACGGACTAGGAGGCGCCTTCGGCCAGCCAGACGTTGGACATCGCGTCGCGGTTGATCGTGCGGATGTCCGCCGACAGGCCCAGTCTGCGCAGCGCGTCGGACAGGCGGGTGTCGTGGGTGAACACGATCAGCTGCCGGTGCCGCCCCACCTCCGCCAGAACCGAGGCCAGCCCTTCGACCGTCTCGGTGTCCATCGCCTGCACGGGGTCGTCGAGGAGCAGGAAGCCGAAGGGGTTGCCGTCCACCAGGGTGCGCGGCAGGCAGATGGAGAGTGCCAGCGCTTGGAACTCACCCTGGCTGAGCAGTCCGGGCGCGCTCGTCTGGTCGTCCACCCCGTCGACGGACACGTCCACCTCAACCCTTCTTCGGGCACCCCGGCCGATGAGCCGCATGCCCTGGAGGTCGATGTGGCGCTCCTGGCGCAGCCGGAACCACACCTGCTCGGCCTGGTTGGCCACGGGACCCAGCCGTTCGGCCCGCACCCCGCGGGCGTAGTCGGCCAGCCAGTTCAGGGCGGCCTCGGCAGAGCTCAGGGACTCACTGGCGGCGACGGCGTCCTGGGCGTCGTCCAGCCAGCCGGAGAGCCGGTCGGCCAGGTCCGCCCAGCCGTCGGTGGGGTCCTCCAGCCGCTCGGCTGCGTCCCGCCTCGCGCTGACCGCGGCCGCTCGGAGCTTGCGGCCTACGGTCTCGATGTGTTCGGCGAGCTCTCCGAGGTCCTCGATGTCCGAGCCGGATTCCCAGAGCGCCCACACCTGGCCCAGTTCGCTCTCCGGCGGCAACCATCCCGGTGCCGGGGAGAGGAGGAATCGGGCCTGGTCCCGAGCCGCGTCGGCGCGTTCGTAGGCGGCCGACGCCGTGGCCGCTTGGGGCCGGAGCGCGCGTAGCTGGGCGTTGGCCCGGCGCACCCAGTCGGCACCGAGTGCCCCGGTGGTAGCGCAGGTGGGGCAGGTCGTCTCGGTGGGGTGGCGCTTGTGGTGTTCCAGGGCCTGCTCCAGGAGCCTGACGACGCCGTGGGCGTGGTCGCCCTTGGTCCCCGCCGCCATCGCGAGCTCCATGGCGGCTCCGCGCAGCTCGTTGACCACATCGCCGATCAGCCCGCGCTCGGGGACGGAAAGCCGGCGCAGTCGGCGCAGGACCACGTGCAGGGCGGGGTCGCTGGGGCCGTCGTCGGCGGCGACCCTGCGCAGGGCCTCCAGATCCATGGACGGCGCGGAGAGGATCCGTACGGCCTCGGCCGCCCGGGGGTCGTCGGAGGTGTTGAGGGTCTCCAGGAGGATCCGGAGTTCCCGCGAGGGCCGGTCGCGGCGCCGCACGAGGCCGTCGCAGACCTTGGCCAGACGGCGTTCGGCCTCGGCGAGCCCGGTGAGCCCGAGGAGCGCGGTCAGGGTGTCGTAGAGCTCGGCGGCGCGCCCGGTGACGGTGCGGCCCAGCTCGTCATAGGAGAGGAAGGGGCGGTAGCGGACCAGGTTCTCGCCCCAGTCGAGGGTGCGCAGCGCGGAAACCTCACCGCTGGGGTGGACCACCTCGCCGCGCGCCGAACGCACGCTCTCCCCGGTCCAGCGGCGGCTGATCCGTGTGGGCCCGCTGTCGCCGGCGATATGGATGTCGACGGTCGCCTCGGTGCGCTCGTCGTAGTGCAGGTTGCGCCAGCCGTCGCGCCAGCCGGTGGGCATGGCGTCCCACCGGGGGTTGCGTCCGGTCAGCGCGGCCTCGGCGGCCTCGGCGAAACTGGACTTGCCGGAACCGTTGCGGCCGACGATCACGGTGAGCCCCGGCCCGGCCGGGAAGGTCAGGTCGGCGGGTCGGCCGATGCCCCGGAAACCCTGGACACGGATGCCGGTCAGGTAGGCGCGGCGTACCCGCCCCGGGGGCGGCCCCGACGACCCCGCGGGGGTGATCTCAGGGATGTGCTCGCCGCGCAGGAGCGCCTCCAGCGCCTCCTCACCCCACAGGGCGGCGTGGACCCAGGCCCGGCCCCCGGAAGGCATCCCAGAGCGCGCCAGCGCTTCCAGGAGCGCCTTCGTCGTGGGGTCCTCGGCCGGAGGCGCGGCTTCTTCGCCGTCCCGTCCTCCGCGCTCGTTCGCCCCGGGTTCCCGAGTCACCTTCGCCACCCCGCTCCGTTCTCTCGACCGCACCGCCGGAACGCACCCGTCACCCGTCCCCGGGTCCCGGGCTACACCCCGACCAGCTTCCTCCGACTACCGTCCCAAGTGAAGTGCAGCGTCGCGATCCCTGGCACGTTGGGGTCGCGCAAGCACTCGTAGATGTTGAGGCTCGGCACGCTCGCGAAACAACCCCACACGCGTTCGGACGTGAGGACGAAGTCCAGGTCGAGCTCGACCAGCAGGCCGAGCAGGCGACCGTGCGTGGGTTCGTCGACCTTCGCGAAGGCGTCGTCCAGCAGGATGAGGCGCGGCGCCCATGGCGCCCGTGCCGCTAGTGCGTCGAACTGAGCGGCGGCCGCGGCGAACAGCACCAGGTAGGCGACCACGCGCTGCTCGCCCTGGCTGAGGGCGGTGCGGTGGCCGAGTCGGCGCTCGTCACCGGCGGAGTCGGTGACGTAGACGGTGAAGGTGAACCAGGACCGGTAGTCCAGGGCGGCACGGAGCTGGGCACCGCCGGTGGCGGTGGGGTCCAGTCGGCGGATCGCCTCGATGCAGCGGCGCAGGGCGTCGCGCAGGCGCGTGGTCTGGACGCGTGTGCGCTCCTCCGGCGGGGTGGCCAGTAGCGGGACGACTGCTTCGATGTCGGCTCCGGCGTCGGGGGCCAGGCTCCAGTCCAGGCGCACACCGAGCCCGGCCGAGGTCGTGACGTCCTTGAGGACGTTGTTCATGGTCGCGATGAGGGCGCGCGCCTCGTCGATCTGGCGGGACAGGTGTCCGGCGAGCTCACCCAGCAGGTGGCGTTCGAAGGCCTCCTCCTCCGCGATCGCGACGGTCTCCTCGGCCCGGGCGACGGCCTCGGTGACGCGTTCGGCGTAGGCGGTGACGTCGTGTGCGCCGTCCTCGTCGTGGACGGTGAGGCGTTTGATCCCCCGCGGCTCGGTGAGCTCGGTGCGGGTCTGGGAACGGCCCATCGAGGTGAGGAGGCGATGGAGTTCCTCACGGCTCCCGAGGATGGCGCTGTCGTCCACCTCGGCGACGTCCTGCTGTTCCTGGGCTGCCAGGCCCTCCTCCAGCTGGCTCACGAAGGAGGCCAGGTAGGAGAGGCGCTCGTCCGGGCCGACCGCTTCCGCGTCCGTTCGGCCCTTGACGGCTTCCAGGTAGCGGGCGAGGGGCGCGTCCTCGGCGGCACAGTCCGCCAGCCCCGCGGCACCGAGCAGGACGGCATCGGGGACGGTGCCCGCGGCCTCGTCCCCGGCCCCGGTTCCGCTCACGGACGAGGTGAGGTTCTCTCCGGCGGCCAGGGCGAGGCGGACCTGTGCGGCGCGTTCGGCGGTGGCCACGTCGAGGCGGGCCTCGGCGCTGACGCGCTCGTCGCGGGCGCGCTGGGCGTCGCGTTCGAGTTCGGGGAGGCGTTCGGCGGCCTCGTCAGCGCGGGCACGGACCTGTTCGCGGGCGGCGTCGACCTGTTCTCCGGGCACGCCTCTGGCCCGGTCACCGAGTTCGAACTGGCGGCGGACGGTGATCATGTCATCGATCGCGCCGACGCGGGCGTCCTCGGCCAGGACGCGCGCAGCGCGTGTCCTGGACCAGGCGCTGATGTGGCGTTCGTGGTCGACGAGCTCCCAGGCGAGGACGTCGAGGTCGCGCAGGGCGGAGGCGATGAGGACCCGCAGGTGGTCTAGGGCGCGCAGGGTGCTGTCGAGTTCGGCGCGGACCGTGGGCAGGTCCTCGTCGCGGGCGGCATCGCGCAGCCGGGAGCGGATGTCGAGGAGTTCGGAGCGCGCGGACTCGGCCGCCGTCCTCGCGGTTTCGTGCACGCGACGGGCGGCGGAGACGTCTCCCCTGGCCACGTCGAGGGTGGCCCAGGCGCGGATGAGCGGAGCGGAGTCGGGCAGGTCCCGGGAGACGTCCAGCAGTTCTGAGTAGGAGTGCTCGACCGCCCAGCGCCGCTCCCCCGCTTCGGCCAGGAGCGCTTCCGCGATCGCCATGCGCCGGTCGGTGTTGGCGGACTGCCGGTCGCGGGCGCGTTTGCGGGCGGCCTCACCGATGTACTCGGGCTCGCTCTTGAAGTGGGCGCCCGAGGCCACTCCGAGGCGCCAGCTGCCGGTGAGCGACATCGAGCTGACGGTGGCTACGGAACTGTCGCGGCGGTGCTTGGCCTCGGTGTCCTCCGCACTGTCGGGCGCCTCCGAGCGCAGGGCGATGGAGGCGAGGAGGGCGCGCAGGTGGTCGTGGTGCACGCCGCGGTCGGGAACGGCGACGGGGACGAGGACGTCGAGGAGGGTTCGGCCCTTGGCGGGGCGGGCCGCGGTGACCATGAGGTCGCGGGTGCTGGGGTCGTAGAGGGTTCCGTCCGCGCGGATCCATCCGCTGAGCAGCCCGCTGGCCTCCAGCGCCGCCTCCAGCCCGGCCTGTTCGCGGGAGGTGAGGCCGTCCGCGAAGTCGACGGCGAGGTGGAAGGGCACCCCGTCGGCCTCTGGGCGCGGGTAGGTGGCCCAGTCGGGGCGTTCGGGGGCACTGTCCGCTTTCGCCCTTCGGTCGGCGAGGTCGGCGAGCTCGTCGGCGAGCTGCCCCTCCTCGTTGACGGCGACGTCGCGGCGGGCGCGCAGCTCCTCGAGGAGCGGGTCGACGGCGGTGTGGGCGAGGCGGGCGACCGTGGCGGGGACGCCGGGGGCCAGGACGCGGAGCGCGTCGGTGATGGGCAGCTCGACGCTGCCCTCCAGCTCGTGGATGGCGTCGCCGAGGGCGTGGGCGTGGCTGGATTCGCGCAGGCTGGAGGCCCACGAACGGACACCGTCGGCGTACGCGGCGCTCTGCTCTCGCAGGGCGGCGATGGCGTCCTTCTCCCTGGTGTGGGTGTGTTCCAGTCCGCCCTCAGCGCTCTCGGCTTCGCTGGTCAGGGCTACCAGGCGGCGGTCGGTGGCGGCTTCGGCAGCGGTGAGGCCGGTCAGACGGGCGGCGAGGTCAGTGCGGTCAGCCGCGGCCTCCGCGGCTGAGGTGAGGCTGTCGTGGAGGCGTCCCAGCTGCTCACGCAGGTCGGCGAGGTCGATGCCGTCGACGGGCTCACGTTCCACCGCCTGTTCGAGCCCTTGGAGGTCGACCCGGGTCGTGCTCTCCCGAGGCGCGTGGACCGTGGTGCGGGCGTCGGGGACCTTACCGAGCGTCTGGGGATCCAGCCCGGCGGCGGTGGCGGCCCGGGAGGCCTCCAGGTGTGTCTGGCGCAGGATCTCCAAGGCGCGCTCGATGGCGGCCGTGTCCTCGCCCAGGCGCTCGACCGCGTGGGTCTCGGTGGTGGCGGCGTGGTCGGCGGCGGCCCAGGCCGCCTCGGCGGCCCGGATGTAGGCGCCCACGGCGGCGTCGAAGGCCTGGCGCTCATTGGTGGTGGCCGTCGCGGCGCTGTTCTGGGCGGAGGCGAGGGTCCCCTCGTCCGCGTTGGCGGTGTCGCGGGTACGGCGGGCCTGATCTCGCTCCTCGGCGATCTGGCTCTCCGCGGTGATGAGCTGGTCCAGCTCGGCGCGCAGGCGGTCGGTGTCCTCGGCGCGTCGGGTGCACGCGTCGAGCTGTTCGCGGACCTCGGCTGCGCGGGTGCGCAGGGCGTGGAGGAGGTAGCCGTGGTAGTCGGTGAGGAAGTCGGTGACCCCGGCACCGGCCTCGGTGAGCGCGTCCTTCTCGTTGCGGGCCTGTTCGAGGTCGGCGATGTTGCGTGCGACCTCGTCCAGGACGGACTGGTCCATGGGCGGGAGCGCCTCAGACAGGACGCTGACCAGCTCTCCGGCTTCGAGGCGGTCGCCGATGGTGGGGCGGCGCAGCCGGTAGAGCAGGTGGATGAGGTTGCGGTAGCGGACCGAGTCGTCGATTCCGAACAGGCTATGCATCACCCTGGCGCGGTAGGGGACGGCGCTGGTGAAGCAGTTGTCGGCGCCGATCTCCGAGCGCAGCCGGTCCACGGGTTTGGGGCGGCCGTCGGTGACGAGTTCGAGGTCGTGGCCGACACGGCGGTGGGTCACGAAGTACACGCAGCGCGGGTCGGCGTCGCCGACGGCCATGACCGCGGCTCCGAGGGTGAGGTACTCGGGTGGCGCGTCGGGGCCGGGCTGGTCCGAGGTGTCGGGTGCGGAAGCGGCCAGCAGGGCCGATGCGGTGTTGGGGTTCGCGGGGACGCGGGTGGCGGCGTCCAGGCCGCGGTCTCCGCGCGCGGTGGTGAACTCCACCCACAGGTAGCCGAGGCGGGTGGCGGGCCCGTTGTCGTCCCCGAGGGCTTCCGCCTCGGAGGAGTCCGGCACGGGGTTGTCGCCCTGGGACGCGTCGGTCTCGGGCTCGCCGGTGGAGCCGCCCAGCAGGTCCGGGCCGGTGTCCTCCCCGGCCGGGCCGATGGGGGCCCGGTGGTCGTCGGCCATGAGCCAGCGCAGGCTGGTGCGGTTGGTGCCGGTGGTGTCCAGGCGCCGGACATCCCCGTCCAGGAGAAAGGGGAGCAGCATCTCGAGCGCCTTGGACTTACCCGCGCCGTTGCGGCCGCGCAGCAGAAGCCGCCCCTCGGCGAAGTCCAGAACGTGGTCGTCGTACTGCCACACGTTCCGGATTCCCGCGCGTTCGAGGCGGTAACGGGGGGTGTCGGCAGGGTCAGCCGGAGCCGTCCCGAGGGCCTCTCTCGTCTCCTGAGTCACCACTGGTCGCGCTCACCTTCTCGTTCGCCACCGCTTGCAGCACGGACGCCACCCGGTCGAGGTCACCGCGGGGGTCGGCTTGGGCCTCGGGCTCGTCGTGACCGGAACCACGCGGTTGCACGGGGTGTGTCCGGCTGTCTTCGTCATTGTCCTGGATCCGGGGGACGCGATCGTCCACTTCGGCACCGAAACGTGCCGCGGCCGCGGTGAGACCCCACTCCCCCGGACCCCCTGTGAGCAGCCCGAGGTCGGTGAGGAGTGCCAGCACAAGGGCGGACAGCCGGCCCGGGTCGGGTACTTCGGGGCCCGCGGTACGCGCCCACTCGGCCCGGATCGGGGCGTCCACGCCACCGAACGCCTCCAATGCGGTGTCCAGTTCCCCGTCGGGGACGGGGACTGAGGTGGCTGGACGGCCGGGGTGCAGGCGGCCGGAAAGGTGACGGACCAAGGCCAGGGCCGTGTGTCCGACGGGATCGTCCGTGGGGAAGCGCGGGCGCGAGGAGGTCTCGTCCGACATGACGAGCGCCACACCTTCGGCGCGGATCTCCGTGTCGCAGCCGAGAAGGTTCCCGAGCGCGCCGGCGGCCCGCCACTGGTGCGCGGACAGGCGATCGCGCTGGCGCCCGGTCAACTCCTCTCGGTACACGACGGCGGTCTCAGCGAGCAGTCGGCGCAGGGCGATCTCGCCCGCTTGGTCACTCTCCGGGTCCGGGTCCGCGGCGTAGGCGAGGAAGGTGTCGGGGTCGTCCCCGGCCTTGGGCAGGTGGACGGCGACCGAGCGCAGCGCGTCGGTGTCCGAGGAGAGTTCGGCATCGACGGAGGCATCGGCCTGGTGTGCGCGGACGGTACCGGACGTCTCGGTGAGCGCACCGAGGTCGATCAGGTGGCGCAGGGCCGCGCAGAAGGCCCGGCGTTCGCCCAGGCCTCGGGCGGGGTCCGCATCGATTCCGGCCTCGCGGGCGGCCGCGCGGACCCGGATGGCGAGGGAGCGGACCGTGGTGGGTCCGGTCTGCTCGACCAGGACGGCGAGCGCCAGGGCGAGGTAGGTGTGGGTTCGGGGCGAGAAGCGGGCTCCGGTGGCACGGGTCGGCGGCTGGACGACCTCGTCGACCAGCCCCCGCTTGAACAGCCGGGCGTGGTCGTCGGCCACGGTGAGGTGGTAGCCGAGGACCCGCTGGAAGCGCTGGACGAGCCATTCGGCGTGCGAGCGCACGAGCGTGAACTCGATCGGCCGGGTGCGCTGGGTGAGCAGGGGGTTGGCCATAAGGGCGCGCGCGGCGGCCTGCCGCTCACCGAGGAGGGCGGCGTCCTCGGTGTAGGTGTTCGTCTCCATCACCCCCACCTCCGTGTCCGGGACGTGTGCGTGGAGATGTCGATGGGGCCGGTGATCTCCACGTCCGGTTCTCCCCCGGGTTCCGGATCGCGCTCGGGTGCCGACTCGCGCTCGGATTCGGGTCCCCGCTCAGGTTCGGGTCCGGCGAGGCTATCGGTGAGGCCTGGTTCGTCGACAGGGGTGTCGGTGGTGCTGACCGGCGGATCGGAGGGCGGGGGCGGCTCCTCGCTCGGAGAGAACCGCTCCTCGACGGTGTGCTGTTCGTAGGAGGTCATGCACAGCCGCAGTCCCTCCAGGGTGAGGTCGCCGCCCTCCCCCCGGACCGTGACCTCGGCGCCGGGCGCCGCGTACACGTGCAGGCGCAGGCCGAACTCGAGGTCACCGGCGGAAGTGGGGCGGCGGGCGGCGTCGCCGGAACCGAGAGCGGCGGTGAGGAGTTCCATGAGGACCTCCATGCCGGCACCGGACAGGTCCAGGCGGGCCTGGTCTCCGGTGGGTTCGCCGAGCAGGTCGCGGATCTGTTCGGCTCCAGCGCGCCGCCAGTGGGCGGAGGACTCGGCGGCGTCCCGCAGGCGGGCCTGCTGGGCGCGGTGGTCGCGCACCGGCTCGGGGGGCCGGGTGCCGGGGTGCTCGGTGACGGTGCTGCGGTCGGCCTCGGCCTGCCACCAGCTGGTGGTCGCCGCGACGCCGTCGTCGACGCGGCCTTCCAGGTGGCGGGCGGGGTGGAGAGCGAAGGCGGCGGTGGCCAGAGCGTCGGCCCGGTCCGGTTCGGCCTCCTCGAACCAGGTGGCCAGGCGCAGCAGGGCAGCACGGCCGTGTCGCGGCACCGGGAGGTCCCCGGTGCCCTGTCCATCGTCCGTGCGGTCGCCCGCTCTCTGGTTGAGTCCCACAACTCAGCAGACTAGAGACCTCAGGAGCTCACCACGTCCGGTTCGGCACCCTCCGGCCTTACACATCCTGCCTGGCGACCCGTCCTGAGCAGGCATTTCACGCGTTTTCTGAACTTTCTAAGGATTCGCCGAAGGGAGAGCGGAGTCCAACCTCACGTTCACTCCGCGGCGGCGGGGACGTTGAGCTGGCCCCCGTCGGCGTCTTCCATCGCCTCGAGCTGCTCCTCCGGGATGTCTTCGTCATCGATCACCGTGTAGGTACTGAAGTACCAGGAGCCTTCCGCCTCCACCGGGTCCCCGAGTTCGATCTCGATGTCGTAGGGGTCGTCCTGGCAGTTCTGGTCCATGCACCAGGTGCCCAGAACGTCTCCCTCCCCCACCGCGCGCTCCTCGTCCCACTCGTCCCAGTCCATGTCGGTGAAGGTCGTGAACTCGGTGGCGACGTAGTCCTCCGGACGCCGGTCGTCGAACCCCTCCTCGTCGCCGTGCAGGTTGAGGACGTACACCTGGTCGTCGTCACCGGCGCCACCCTCCCCGGCCTCGGGGTTCGGGGCCTCCGGTGTCACGTCGACGTCGGGGGCATCGCCCCCGTCAGTGTCGTCCTGCTGACCACAGGCGGAGACCGCCAGCGCCAGGGCGGCCCCGACCAACAGCGTGCGCTTCATCTCGCCTCCTCGTTTGCGGCCATCATGGCCCCTGGACCACGGCAAGGCCCCCCGGCACACACCGGGGGGCCTCGATCACGCTCTGTTACGTCACTGGGCCCTCATGGCCCCTCACCACTCCGTGGTGTCAGCCGGTCGCCACTAGTAGCCGTGGCTGTCGTGGCTGATGTTGGTGCCTTCCGGGCCGTTGACGCAGTCGCCGGTGGTCTGCGGCGACAGGATCGGCACGTTGGCGCCGACCAGCCCGACAGCCAGCTCGGTGTTGCACAGCTGAACCGGAACCAGCTGGAGGTTCTGGTTGAACTGCTGGTCGCCACCGTGCGAGGCGGAGGCCGGAGCGGCCGCGAGCATCGCGCCGAGCGCGATACCGGCGATCGCCGTGCCGGCGGTGAACTTGCGCAGCATCTGCGGTTCTCCTACTGGATGTTGGTGCTGACGGGGCCGTTGACGCAGTCGCCGGTGGTCTGCGGCGACAGGATGGGCGCGTTGACCCCGGCCAGCAGCCCGACAGCCAGCTCGGTGTTGCAGAGCTGAACGGGGACGGCCTGCAGGTTCTGGTTGAACTGCTGGTCGCCGCCGTGGGAGGCGGACGCGGGAGCCGCGGCGAGGATGGCGCCCAGGGCGACACCGGCGATGGCGGTGGCAGCGGTGAACTTGCGCATTCTGGGCTTCTCCTACTGGATGTTGGTGCTGACGGGGCCGTTGACGCAGTCGCCGGTGGTCTGCGGCGACAGGATCGGCACGTTCACACCGACCAGGCCGGCGGCCGCGCTGGTGTTGCACAGCTGGACCGGGACGGCCTGCAGGTTCTGGTTGTACTGCTGGTCCCCACCGTGCGAGGCGGAGGCCGGGGTGGCGGCCAGGACGGCGGAGAAAGCGGCACCAGCAACGAGGCCGGCAACACCGAGCTTACGCAGCATTGAATTACCCTTCGAAAAAGTTTGAGATATTGTCTCGGTTGAGCTAATTGCCGGAACTAGCTGATGTTGGTGCCGACGGGGCCGTTCACGCAGTCGCCGGTGGTCTGCGGCGACAGGATCGGCACGGTGACGGCAACCGCACCGACGCTGCCCGTCAGGTTGCAGGACTGCACCGGAACGAGCTGCAGGTTCTGGTTGAACTGCTGGTCACCACCGTGCGAGGCGTGAGCGGGAGCGCCCATGAGGAGCGCGCCCATCGCGGCACCAGCGACCAGGCCAGCAGCGGTCAGCTTCTTGATCATGTTTCCCCCGAAAATCATGCGAGGCATTGACAGAAAAAGACGCAGGCGCTTCATGCACCTGTGTCGCGGTGGACTGGAGCAATCATCATCCGGCCCCCGCTTTTTGTCAACGCCGAAACCCGGGAATCCATTTGTCCAAATTGCCGGGGAAATTCCACATGTCCCACAATGGAAATGGGGAAATTGGGCCTTCTTTTGCGCGTCCCACGCAAAGGCCTGACACCGCGCCAAGGCAGCCCCGAACCGGCCAACCGGGCGCACCGCACGAACCCGGACGCACCCCCGCAGGAGCTCAGCCGGGACTCCCCGCAAAGCACCCCGAACCACCCAGAAGACCTCGGGCGCCACCCACCGACACCGCCATCCCACCCATCACCCACAGTGATAATGCTGTGGCGTGAGCGTGACCGTCCCGCAACCGCCCGAATCCCCTGACCCTCCGTGTCCACCCTCACCTAAGGTGATCAACCGCCCCGAACACGACGAAGCCCCCGGCACCGTGGTGCCGGGGGCTTCGTTCCCCAGTGTGGCAGGTGAAGGATTCGAACCTTCGAAGGCAAAGCCGACGGATTTACAGTCCGCTCCCATTGGCCGCTCGGGCAACCTGCCTGGGCTGCGGCGACGTCTGTGCGTCGCGGCGCATGAAGAACAATAGCCGATGATCGGCCCGAACCTGAAATCGATTACCTGGCGCGTCTCTGACCAGGCGTTTCGGGCAGTCTGGGTGGGCGGGGCTAAGCTCTGAACCCGGCCCGGTCCGGGCCGGACGAAACGCTTGCGGGTGCCCGACAGCGCCCGTGACCCATGAGACGTAGCGGGGTGTGAGAGTACGTGGCCGCCGAATCCAGTTTCGACGTGGTGTCCAAGCTCGACCGGCAGGAGGTCGACAACGCCCTGAACCAGGCGGCCAAGGAGCTGGCCCAGCGGTTCGACTTCAAGGGCACCGGGACCACCATCGCCTGGCAGGGCGAGAACGGCATCGAGATCAAGAGCGGCTCCGAGGAGCGGGCCGCCGCCGCCCTCGAGGTCTTCAAGGAGAAGCTGATCAAGCGCAAGATCTCCCTGAAGGTCCTGGACGCCGCCGAGGAGGCCAAGCCCTCCGGCAAGGAGTACCGGCTTCCGATCAACCTCAAGGAGGGCATCTCCTCCGAGGACGCCAAGAAGATCTCCAAGTTCATCCGCGACGAGGGTCCGAAGGGCGTCAAAGCCCAGATCCAGGGTGAAGAGCTGCGTGTCAGCTCCAAGAAGAAGGACGACCTCCAGGGGGTCATGAACCTCATCAAGGAGAAGGACTTCGACCTGGCCCTCCAGTTCGTGAACTACCGGTAGGACCGGTCCTCGCGGAAGGACGGCGGCCGCCCTCCCCTTCTGGGGCGGGCGGCCGCCGTCCGTTCTCCTACCGTGGTCCCTTCAGTTCAGGTCCCATTTGCGGCGCAGCTCCCGCAGCCGGCGGATGCGCTCCTGGACCGGCGGGTGCGCGGCGAACAGGCGGCCCACGGCACCCGGGAACGGGTTCGTGGTCATCAGGTGCGAGGTGGCCAGCAGAGCGCGTTCCCTGGGCAGCGGGTAGGCCCGGTTCCCGGACTCCAGTTTGCGCAGCGCGTCGGCCAGACCCAACGGGTCCCCGGTGACCTCCGCCGCCCTTTCGTCGGCCCGGAACTCCCGCGCGCGCCCCACACCGAAGTAGACGACCAGCGCCGCCAGCGGCGCCAGCACGGCGACCATCAGACCACCCAGCAGGTTCGGCATGTCCGTCTCCTCCGAATCTCCCAGCGGGAGCAGGAAGGAGATCACCGTGAGCGCGGTGATGAGTCCGGTGAGTGTCGCCGCCACCGAGCTGATCAAGGTGTCGTGCGAACGGATGTGGGCCAGTTCGTGGGCCAGGACCCCGCGCAGCTCGCGTTCGTTGAGGGTCCGCAAGAGGCCCGTGGTGCAGCACAGGGCGGCGCGGCGCGGGGTGCTCCCAGCCGCGAACGCATTGGGCGACCGGACCGGCGACAGGTACAGCTTCGGCATCGGCTGCTTGGCGGTCGTGGCCAGTTCCCGGACCATCCGGTAGAGCTCGGGGCGTTCGATCTCGCTGACCGGCCGGGCACGCATGGCCCGCAGAGCAAGGGAGTCCCCGAACAGGTAGACGAGGATCGCGGCGCAGGCCACGAGGGCGATCGAGATCTGGGCGCCCTTCTCCGCACCGCACAGCCAGCCGACCACGACGACGAACACCGAAGCGCCGACGAACAGTCCGACCGCGCGGATCGCGTTGACGTGCACGCCCTCTCCTTCCGCTGTTCACCGCTGCCCGGCTTTGGATGCGTACATGGTGACAAACGTGCGGGTCGGCGTCTTGCGTTCCCCATGTGACCAGCTGTCGGTCACATCCCTCTCACGGGCCGGGTCGGGTTGTGATTATGGCCACCCGGTTCGCCCTGGGGTGGGGTCGACGACCTATAGTGCGACCGTGGCCCTTATCACTCCGCGCACCGAAAAGACGGGACGATTCCTCGTCGAGGCGTGCGGATGGCCGTGTCGTTGATGGTCCGCAGCCTGACGACCCGGTCGCGGTCCAACAGCCGCAGAACGCCGCGCTGGGTTGGCGCACTCAGCGCGCGTGAGGGCCCACGCTGTCCCTTTGCCCCCGATCCAGACTCCCGGCCCGCGACGGTGCGGTCCGACCGGGGGCAGACACCCGAGCGCCGCCGCCCGTCACGACCGGCGGCTCACCAAGGAGGTCGTCGATCTCAGTGGCCAAACAGATCGAACAGCTCGACCGGGTCATCATCCGCTTCGCCGGAGACTCCGGCGACGGCATGCAGTTGACCGGTGACCGCTTCACGCAGGACACCGCGTCGTTCGGCAACGACCTATCGACCCTGCCGAACTTCCCCGCGGAGATCCGGGCCCCTGCCGGCACCCTTCCCGGGGTCTCCAGTTTCCAGTTGCACTTCGCCGACCACGACATCATGACGCCCGGGGACGCCCCAGACGTTCTGGTCGCGATGAACCCCGCCGCGCTCAAGGCGAACCTCGGCGACCTGCCGCGGGGAGCCACGGTCATCGTCAACACCGACGAGTTCACCAAACGCAGCCTGACCAAGGTCGGTTACTCGGTCGACCCGCTCACGGACGGGACCCTGGACGCGTTCCACGTGAGCGCCGTGGGCCTGACCTCTATGACGGTGGCAGCCCTGGCCGACACCGACCTCTCCAAGAAGGACGCCCAGCGCGCGAAGAACATGTTCGCGCTGGGGCTGCTGTCCTGGATGTACAACCGGCCGACGGAGGGGACCACCTCGTTCCTGAAGTCGAAGTTCGCGAGCAAGCCGGACATCCTGGCGGCCAACCTCACGGCCTTCCAGGCCGGCTGGAACTTCGGCGAGACCACCGAGGACTTCGCGGTCTCCTACGAGGTCAAGCCCGCGAAGCTCCCTGCGGGCACCTACCGGAACATCACCGGGAACCTGGCCACCGCCTACGGGCTGATCGCGGGGTCCAAGCAGTCGGGCCTACCGCTGTTCCTGGGCTCCTACCCGATCACCCCGGCCTCGGACATCCTGCACGAGCTGTCCAAGCACAAGCGGTTCGGTGTGCGCACCTTCCAGGCCGAGGACGAGATCGCGGGGGTCGGCGCGGCCCTCGGCGCGGCGTTCGGCGGTTCCCTGGGTGTCACGACCACCTCGGGACCGGGCATGGTGCTCAAGCAGGAGGCCGTCGGCCTCGCCGTGATGACCGAACTCCCGCTGCTCATCATCGACGTGCAGCGGGCCGGCCCGAGTACGGGCATGCCCACCAAGACCGAGCAGACGGACCTGCTGATGGCCATGTACGGGCGCAACGGCGAGTCACCGCTGCCGGTGGTGGCCCCCTCCTCCCCCGCGGACTGCTTCGACGCGGCACTGGAGGCGACCCGGTTGGCAGTGAAGTACCGGACCCCGGTGGTGATGCTCTCCGACGGGTACCTGGCCAACGGTTCGGAGCCGTGGCGGCTTCCCCAGGTGTCGGAGCTGCCGGTCATCGACCCCTCCTTCGCCACCGAACCCAACGGCCCGGACGGTGGGTACCTGCCGTACCTCCGCGAGGAGGAGACGCTGGCCCGCCCGTGGGCGGTACCGGGCACGGCGGGGCTGGAGCACCGCATCGGCGGGATCGAGAAGCACGCGGAGAGCGGCGACATCTCGTACACGCCGACCAACCACGACCTCATGGTGCGCACCCGCCAGGGCAAGGTCGACGCGATCGTCCGGGACATCCCCGAGCTGGAGGTGTCCGACCCGACCGGGGACGCCAAGGTCCTCGTATTGGGTTGGGGCGGCACCTACGGGTCGATCACCGCCGGCGTGCGCAGGGTGCGGCGCGCGGGCGGCCGGGTGGCCCAGGCCCACCTGCGCCACCTCAACCCGTTCCCGGCCAACCTGGGCGAAGTCCTGCGGAGCTACGACCGGGTCGTGGTCCCGGAGATCAACCTCGGTCAACTGTCCCTGCTGTTGCGGGGCCGGTACCTGGTGGACGTCATCGGCTACAACAAGGTCCGCGGCCTACCGTTCAAGGCCGAAGAACTCGCGGATGTGCTGCAGGAGGTCATCGACCGTGACTGAGAACTTGAGCCACGAGGGCGAACTGGCCGGCCTTCGGCTGGTCCCGAAAACGGACACCGCGTACAAGATGAAGGACTTCAAGTCCGACCAGGACGTGCGTTGGTGCCCGGGGTGCGGTGACTACGCGGTCCTCGCCGCCTTCCAGTCCTTCCTGCCCCAGCTGGGCGTCCCGCGCGAGAACATCGTGATGGTGTCCGGGATCGGCTGCTCCTCGCGCTTCCCGTACTACCTGAGCACCTACGGCATGCACTCGATCCACGGGCGTGCCCCGGCGATCGCCACGGGGCTGGCGACCAGCCGTCCCGACCTGTCCGTGTGGGTGGTCACCGGTGACGGCGACGGCCTGTCCATCGGCGGAAACCACCTCATCCACGCGCTGCGCCGCAACGTCAACATCAACATCCTGCTGTTCAACAACCGGATCTACGGGTTGACGAAGGGCCAGTACTCCCCCACGTCCGAGGCCGGGAAGATCACCAAGTCCTCGCCGGTGGGCTCGCTGGACCATCCGTTCAACCCGGTCTCGTTGGCCTTGGGCGCGGAGGCGGGCTTCGTGGCGCGGACAGTGGACTCCGACCGCAAGCACCTGACGTCGGTGCTGCGGGCGGCGGCGGACCACCCGGGGGCGTCGTTCGTCGAGATCTACCAGAACTGCCCGATCTTCAACGACGACGCCTTCGAACCGTTGAAGGACCCGACCGCCCGGGACCTGCGCCTGCTGCGGATGGAGCACGGTGAACCGCTGAGGTCGGGGCCGGACCGGGGTGTGGTCACGGGTGAGTTCGGCGGGCTCGAGGTCGTGGACGTGGACTCGGTCGGTGAGGACCGGCTGATCCGGCACGACGCGCACCGCCAGGACCCGGGATACGCGTTCGCGCTGTCCCGCCTGGACTACCCGGCCTTCGAGCACGTTCCGGTCGGTGTGTTCCGGGACGTGCGGCGACCCACCTACGACGACCTGGTCAACGAACAGGTGGCCGACGCGCGTGCCGAGCGCGGCGACGGTGAGCTCGCGGCCTTGCTGGCCAGCGGCGACACCTGGACGGTCGACTGAGGCGAGCCCGTCCGAAGGGCGGGCCGAACGGTATTGCTCCGGGCGGCGCCGAGAACTTCACAGGCGCCGCCCGGGAGTCCTCCCCGGGTTCGCAGGCCCAGAGGCAATACGCTGCCCCCATGCGTATCGTCATCGCCGGGGGACACGGGAAGATCGCACTGCGGCTCGCCAGGCTTCTGGCCGACCGCGGTGACCAGCCCGTCGCCCTCATCAGGAATCCCGACCACATCCAGGACGTCGTCGACGCCGGAGCCGAGCCGGTCCTCATCGACCTTGAGGAAGCCACGGTCACCGAGCTGGGAGAGAAGATCATGGGCGCCGACGCGGTCGTGTTCGCCGCGGGTGCCGGCCCGGGCAGCGGCGCGGCCCGTAAGACCACCGTGGACCACAAGGCCGCGGCCCTGACCGCGGACGCCTCCGCTCTCGTGGGGGTGCGCCGCCTGGTGCAGGTCTCCGCGATCAACGTGGACAAGCCGGTGCCGGAGGGCACCGACGAGGTGTGGGCCGCCTATGTGGCGGCGAAGAAGGCCGCGGACGACGAGCTCCGTGAGCACGACCTCGACCTGGACTGGACCATCCTGCGGCCCGGGCGGCTGACCGACGAGGCCGGAACCGGCCAGGTGTCGCTGGGTGAGGACGTGGAGCGCGACTCGGTGACGCGGAACGACGTGGCCGCCGTGATTGTCGCGCTGTTGGACGAACCAGGCACGACGAAGAGGGTTCTCAACCTCGTGAACGGCGAGACACCCGTCGTCGAGGCCGTCCGCGCCACCGCGATCTGACCCTCCGTGTCCGTGGTGACTCCGGCCTTCTGTGGCCAGATGAACCCATAGAAGGCATGATGGGGGCGGAGCCCGGCGGAATCCCGCCACGGTGGACGCGGACGACCGGGAATAAGCCAGACGGGTGAAGCAGCTCCGCAGAGCAGATGGGTACGGTTTTTCATGAGCGTCACACAGGTCGTGAGGGACAGCACGGTCGTCGAGCACGCCAAGGTCGCCGCGCAGCAGAAGCGCCGGATGTTCATCATCCAGCTCGAGGTCAACGCCTACGACGAGCCTTCCAGCAAGTTGCGCCCCGGCCTGACCCGCATTCTCGAGGGCATCGAGGAGGCGGGGTGGCACCTGGACCTGATCACGCCGAGTGAGGCTGGCGGCGAGTCCGCTCCCGCGCGTCTGTTCATCTTCCGTCCGGACACAGCCAAGAAGGACACGGGGCAGGCCGAGGCTCAGCAGCAACAGCAGGCCCCGCAGCAGGACCAGTCCGGCCAGCAGCAGCCCTACCCTCAGCACCCCACGGGTGCGCAGCCGCAACACGACCCGTATGCGGGTTACGGCCAGGGCTACGGGCAGCAGCAGCCCTACCCCGGCTACGACCAGCAGCAGTACCCGGGGTACGGGCAGCAGCCGGGGTACGGGCAGCAGCCCGGCTATGGCCAGCAGCCCGGCTACGGTCAGCAGTACCCGGGTTACGGACAGCAGGGCTGGTAGCCGCACCCGCAGCCAGACCACAGGGCCCGCACGGCGACGTGCGGGCCTTTTTCGTGTCTGGGGCAGGCCTTCTGTGTGCCTAGGTCATCCCATATCGGATTGTGCATACTTCCGATGCATTCGCGAGAACCTACCGCGAGCGCAACTTTCGGTTGTGTAACACGGCGGAGAGCTAAGCAGAGATTTGTCCGACATGCACCCCGTGAAGCCGAGAAAAGTCTAGGGAAACTCTGGATTCTTCCCGGAAACTACTTCGAGCATGCGAGTGACTACGCTAGGTTAATTACGGCGGCTGCAGCCAACCCGTTTTGCACTTCCGAAAGGTAACCATCATGTCCCGTATCGCCAAGGTTTCCGGATTCGTCCTGGCGACCGGCCTCGCCTTCGGTGCCCTCTCCGGCACCGCTGCGGCCGACAACAACGCCGACATCCAGAACATCACCATCCCCATCTGCGTGGACGTCCTCAAGGCCTCCGGCGTCAGCGCCAGCGGCTGCAACGTCGTCGACTGGGACGCCCACTCCGGCATCGCCGTCCACGAGTAGTCGTCCCGGCGAACTCCCCCGCTAGACCTGCCAGAACCAACCGCACACCGCGATCCGAAAAGGAAGCACAACATGAAGCGCATCACCGCCGTCTCCGGTCTCATCCTCGCCACCGGCCTCGCCCTGGGCGCCATGTCCGGTACCGCCGCCGCGGACAACAACGCCAACATCCAGAACGTCACGGTGCCGGTCTGCGCCGACGTGATCTCCTTCTCCGGCTTCAGCTCCGAGGGCTGCAACGTGGTGTCCAAGAGCATCACCTCCGGCACCTCGGTCATCGGCTGGTAGTCAGCGGCACCCCAGAACACGGGTATCGCGGGGCACGGCGTTCACACACCGTGCCCCGCTTCCGTGTTCAAGGGACCTCGTCCCAGGAAACCGGGTACTCAGCCCTCGGATCCGGGTCCGGTGCCCATGGACCCCGGTCAGCCCCCGTGTTCAGCCGCCGCAGACCCCTTCCGCGACACCGTCCGCCGGATCCGAGACCAGGCGGGCGTGGCTGCCCGTGTCGTAGCGCGAAGTCCCGTACCGGAGCTTGGCCCGCTCGATCCCCTCAGGGCGAAAGCCCGCCCGCTGCCCGGCCACACACGAACCCGGGTTGTTCAGCCGGTGACCCATCTCCACCCGGAACAGGTCCAGCTGGTCGAAGGCGAACTCCGTGGCCAGGCGCGCCCCGCCCGAGGCCACGCCCCGCCCCTGCTCCGCTGGGTGCGTCCAGAAGGAAAGCCAGCCGAGGTCGTGCACGCGGCTGGTCACCGCGAGCTGCACGTGCCCGAGCGCCCTGTCCATCCCGTCCACCACCGCGAACCCGTGGACGTCCTGCTCCTTGGCCAGGACCGCGCGGTACTCGATCCACTCCAGGGCCTCGTCCCGCGTGTGCGGCACATCGGCCTCCTGCCAGGTGAGCTCCTCCCAGGCGTAGGCCGCCAACAGCCGGTCCGCGTCACCCCGGTGCCACTCCCGAAGTCGGTACACCCGAATCCCCTCTCCTCGACACTCCAGGTCGCGCCAACCTAGAACCGCCCAGGACCACAGGCAAGCACTTTTCGAGAACCCACCGGTAACCCGGTGTTAGCTCGGGATGCTGGCTCTCATGCACCTGGGGAGGCAGTATGTCTGTCATGACCACTCGGCGATCGGAAGCATCCGAACGGCCCCTGACCGTCGACGACCTGGCGCGCATCCCGGACGACGGACGGCGGTACGAGCTGGTCGACGGGAGGCTTGACGTGTCCCCCGCACCCTCCCTCATCCATTCGACGGTCGACACACGGCTGACCTACCTGCTGATCAGCCTGTGCCCCCAAGGGTTCCGCCCCTACACGGGGCCGGGCATCAACTTCAAGGCGGACCGAACCCACCACCGCATACCCGACCTCGCGGTGATCCGAACGGACGATGCCTCCACCGCGGGCACCCACCTGAACCGCCCTCCAGTCCTGGCGGTGGAGATCGTGTCGCCTGAGAGCGTGCTGCGCGACGCCAACACCAAACGCGTCGAATACGCGAAGTTCGGTGTCGAGTCATACTGGCTCTTGACTTCCTCCCTCTCCTGAAGCGAGAGGGATTCCGACCAGACCAAGGTCTGGTGGCGCTGTCCGCCTCGCGGCGGCAGCAGGTTCCTGCTTCGCGGACATGGCACCCCAGAGGTCTCCGCAGGCTGGCACGGTTCACCGTAAACGGCTAGTCCATCCGCGCTTCTCGGTGTTCTTGGCCGCGTTCACATCCGCATGATCTGTATGCGCACACGCAGTGCACCGAAAGACCGCTTGGCTCTCGCGGGACTTCGAGTCCACATGGTCGCACTCGAAACAGGTCTGGGACGTGTACGCGGGATCGACCTCCACAATGCTGGTCCCGGTACGGCGGGCCCGGTTCACACAGGCCAGCTTGAACCCGTGCCAGCCCTTGGATAGGATCGCCCGGTTCAACCCCGCCTTCTGCCGCACCCTCTTCCCAGGAGCCTGGGTGGTGCCCTTGGCCGAGCGGGTCATGTCCTTCGTGTTGAGCTTCTCCAACACCACGACGGCGTTCTTGTCACACAGAACGTGCGCGGTCTGGGCGCTGAAGTCGGCGCGCCGGGCCCGCACCCGCCCGGTCACCCGCGACAGGGCCCGCTTGGTCTTGGCCCGATTCGCCGACCCCTTGCGTCGGCGGGCCAGCTGGCGGCGCAGACGCCGCTCCCGCTCGGCCTCTTTCGGAATTTGGAAGGTGCGGTCGAACAGGTCGCCCTGGGAGGTGGCCACCGCCACGGCCACGCCCCGGTCCACCCCCACCGCCGAGTCGGGCACCGCGTGCTCGGCGGGGGTGAGTTCGCCGTCCTCGCAGAGCAGGGACAGGTACCAGTGCGCCCCGTCGCGGCGCACAGTGGCCGAGCGGATGGTGCCCTTGGGGGCTCGGGACCAGCGCAAGCGCACCCACCCGAGTTTGGGCAGCTTGGCCCGCCCCCATTTGCGGCCCAAGCGCTCGATGGTGATGCGGGGCCCGTCAGGGAAGCGGAAGGACGGTTTCCACCGGTGTTTGGGCCGGAAGTTGACGTCGAAGGTGCCGTGCTCGGTGCAGGCCCGTTCCAGGTCCTTGAGGGTCTGCTGCAGGATGTGCGAGGGGGCGGCCTTGAGCCAGGTCTCTTCGGTCTTGGCCTGGGCCAGCTGTGTGGCTTGGAGGTGGTAGCCGCAGTAGGGGGCGGCGTAGCCGCGCTGCCACCGGTCCACGAAGTGGCGGCGCTGGGCCAGGGCGGTGTTCCACACCGCGCGGCAGATGTCGCCGTACTCGGCGCACTGGCGGGCCTGGGCGTCAGTGAGCGCGAGCCGGTACCGGAATCCCGTCAGCACAGCACACACCTCCCCCTCGATCCTGGAGGCGACCGTAGCGGGAGGGTGTGACATTTCTGGGCGGGGGCGGTTATCCCCGCCCTGAAGGACGGGGTCTGCACCGCCAAAAACCAGATCAACCCGATCCAAGGTGAGACAGGCATCAGTGAGATGAGGTTGGAGAACGGTCAGTACAGGGACGTGACCCAGGTCTACGGCGAAGACACCTTCGAGACCGATTTCCCGTTTCCCATCAAGTTCGTGCCGTACTGGCTCGCCGCAGACGGAGAGGCCGACGACGAGTGGAAGAAGTACATCGGGGGCTGATCCGGATCTGCCGCGCAGGCGTGTCACGGACGGGGTTTCGTGATACGTCTTCCCTGACATGACGACAGAGCTCTTCGAGGAGCACCGCTCCCTGCTGAACGGTGTCGCCTACCGGATCCTGGGAACATCGGCCGACGCCGAGGACGTGGTGCAGGAAGCTTGGCTGCGCTGGTCCCGCGTGGACGCGGGCGGGGTCGACGATCCCCGCGCCTACCTGGTCACCGTGGTCTCCCGGCTGGCCATCGACCGGTTGCGCCAGGCCCGTTCCCAGCGCGAGTCCTACGTGGGCGAGTGGCTGCCCGAACCGGTGAGCGGTGAGCCGGACGCCGCCGAGCAGGCCGAGCTCGCCGACTCCGTGGAGTTCGCGCTGATGGTCGTGTTGGAGACCCTCAGCCCGTTGGAGCGGGCCGTCTTCGTCCTCCGCGAGGCCTTCCAGCTCCCCTACGCCGAGATCGCCGAGGCCATCGGCCGTGAGGAGGCCGCCACCAGGCAGCTGGCCCGGCGCGCCAGAGACCACGTCCGGGAGCGCCGCCCGCGGTTCGAGGCCGACCGGGCCAAACGGCGGCGGATCACCGAACGCTTCCTCCAAGCCTGCCTGGAAGGCGACCTCGCCGGGCTCACCGGGATGCTGGCGGCAGACGCCACCCTCGTCGCCGACAGCGGCGGCAAGGCGCGGGCGCCGCTTCGGACCCTGGAAGGCGCGGTCAAGACGGGCCGGTTCCTGGCCGCGGTGTCGAGCCCCCGCAATACCGAGCGGTTCCTCGCGGCCGCCGGCGCGGACCCGTCGGAGGGGTTCCAGGCCGAGGTCACCGAGGTCAACGGAGGGCCAGCGGTATCCCTGACGTCGGGCGGTAACCAGCTGGGCGTCATCCTCCTGGACATCTTCGGGGACCGGGTCCAACACGTGTACCTGGTGGTGAACCCGGACAAGATGTCACGGATGCGCGGGCCCGAACCGTCCTAGGGGGCATGGACATCACCGTTGTGGGCGGTGGCCTCGCCGGACTGACCGCGGCCATCGCCGGCGCCGAACGCGGCGCCGACGTCACCCTGCTGGAATCCCATCAGACCCTCGGCGGGCGGGCCCGCTCGACCGAGCCGCCTTACGTGGCCAATGACGGGCCCCACGTCCTCTACTCCGACGGTGCCGCGTACACCTGGTTGGACCAGCGCGGTCTGATCCCGCCTTCGAGGCGCCTGACCGCGCGGGCCGCCGCCGGGACACGCTGGCGGTACCGGGGCCGGGTCGGCGGCCCTCCTTCCGCCGTGCTCCGGGCGGCCACCCGCCGGGGTCTGCGTGCGCCGCACGGCAGGGACTTCGGCTCGTGGGCGGAGGAGCAGCTGGGGGCGGAGTCCGCCCGCGCGGTCGGCAGCATGATGGGCGTGGTCCTCTTCCACGCCGAGCCCTCGCGGCTGTCGGCCGCCTTCGTCTGGAACCGGTTCCTGCGGGTGACCCGTCCGGGATGGCCCGCGCCCCGGTACCTGCTCGGCGGCTGGTCCTCCCTGGTGGACCACCTGGCCGCGCGGGCCCGGGAGATGGGGGTGCGGATTGAGACGGGCTCCCGTGTACACACCCTTCCTGAGGGGCCGACCATCGTGGCGACGTCCCTGGATTCGGCACGCGCCCTGCTCGATGACGCTTCCCTGACGTGGGAGAGCGGCCACACCCTCATGGTCGATCTGGGTCTGGTGCGTGGCGGACGGGACCCGTTCCTGGTCTTCGACGCCGACGAGTGCGGGTTCGTGGAGCGCTACAGCGTCATCGACCCCTCTCTCGCGCCGACCGGCGAGGACCTGGTGCAGGCCCAGCTCCCGGTCCGCCCCGGAGAATCCCGGGCCGAGGTCACCGCCCGGCTGGAGGCGTTCCTCGACTCAGCGCTGCCCGGGTGGCGGGAGCGGTCGACGTGGCGGCGCGACCAGGTGGCCCGGGGCCGCACCGGCGCTCTGGACCTGCCCGGCACCACCTGGCGGGACCGGCCCGCCATCGATCGCGGCGGGGGCGTCCACCTGGCCGGTGACTCAGTGGCCGCCCCGGGCCTGCTGGGGGAGGTCTCCGTGGTCAGTGCCGTCCGCGCCGCCGAGCTGGCGACGGGACGGGCCGTGGCAGCCGACCCCTGAGTGACACGGGCCCCTGAGTGACACAGGCTCCTTGCGTGACACATGCCACCGGAGTCGGCGGGGCGCGCTGGGCCGGCCCGCCTGGCCCGCACCGGAAAGCCCGCCGCCGTCGGGCTTGACCTCACGTTGCCCAAGGTCAAGTCCGACGGGGGCACGCGTGAGTCGGCACCCCCGCCTTCCCCACGGTGCTTCATTAGGCTAGGCTCACCTAACCATGAAGACCTCCATTCGACGTCCCATGCCCCCGGGCCCCTCCGGGAGCGGCCGCCTGACCGCCACGCTCGCCGCCCTCACCGCGCTGTGCACCGCGGCCGGATGCGCGACCGCCATTCCGGCGGACGAGGACACCTCCGGCGAGACCATCACCGTCACCGACCAGCGCGGACAGACCCTGGAACTCGACGGCCCCGTCGAGCGCGTGGTCACGGTACCCATGCCCGCCGCATCCCTGATGCTCGCCGTGGACGGTGGCCCCGACCGCCTGGCCGGCATGAACGAGTCGTCCCAGCAGGCACTCTCCGAAGGCATCCTCGGCGAGTTCTTCCCGGAGGCACAGGAGATCCCCTCCGACGTCGCCGGCACCGACTTCGTCCCCAACGTCGAGAGCACCCTGGCCCTCGATCCGGACGTCGTGGTCCAGTGGGGCGACCAGGGTGAACAGCTCACCGGCCCCCTGGAGGACGCGGGTGTCCCCGTCCTCGGCCTCACCTACGGCGCCCAGGAAGACTTGGAGGAGTGGATCGAGATCTTCGGTGTCCTCCTCGGACAGGAGGAGCGGGCCGAGCAGATCATCGGGAACTACCACGAGCACCTCGAGACGATCGAGGCGGCGGTGGCCGACACCGAGGACACACCGAGTGTGCTGTACCTCAACCAGGCCAGCGACGGCTACACCACCAACGGTGCCGGGACCTACCAGGACTACGTCATCGACCTCGTGGGCGCGGAGAACCCCGCCGCCGAGCTCTCCGGCAGCACCGTCGAGGTCGGCATCGAGCAGATCCTGGAGTGGGACCCCGACATCGTCCTGCTCAGCCATTTCGACACCGTCGTCCCGGCCGACATCCACGCCGACCCCCTGTGGGAGGACGTGGCCGCCGTCCAGAACGACAGCGTCTACCGCATCCCCTTGGGCGGCTACCGCTGGGACCCGCCCAACCAGGAGTCACACCTGATGTGGCACTGGCTGGCCCGGGTCGTGCACCCGGAGTCGGACCTGGAGCCGCTGCGGCCCGAGATCTCCTCCACGTACGAGTTCCTGTACGGCCAGGCCCCCACGGACGAGCAGACCGACGAGATCCTCCGCACCGACGAGAACGCGGATTCGGCTGGCTACGATGTCTTCTCCGACTGAGGCCGACACCCGCAACACCTCCCGGGGCGCGGGCCCGTCCGCCCCCGGAACCGCTATCACCCCCATCGACGACCCCGTCCTTCCCGGAACACGCAGGAACACGCTGGTCCTCACCGGGCTCGTGGCACTCACCCTGGCCGCCACGGTCCTGTGCCTGGCGGTGGGCCGCTACACACTCGACGTGGTGCACGTCTCCGGGATCCTCCTGGCCCAGGTCCCCGGCCTGGGCGACCTCCTCCAGAGCCCTTGGACCGACTCCGACGAGCGCGTCGTCCTGATGGTCCGAGGGCCGCGGGTGGCCTCGGCCCTGCTCGTCGGGGCGTGCCTCGCCGTGTGCGGCGCGGCGATGCAGGCCGCCTTCCGCAACCCGCTGGTCAACCCGCAGATCCTGGGCGTCTCCTCGGGCGCTTCCTTCGGCGGCGTCCTGGCCATCGCCCTGGGCTGGACCGCGGTGGGGCTGGTCTCCTCGGCGCTGGCCGGAGGGCTCGCGGTCCTGCTCCTGGTGTGGGCGCTGTCGCGCCGACAGGGCGGCGGCGCGTTGACCGTGGTCCTCGCCGGCGTGATCATCGGCGCGTTCTTCTCGGCGCTCGTCTCGATCGTCACCTACCTCGCCGACCCCTACGACACCCTGCCCAGCATCGTCTTCTGGCTCATGGGCTCCCTCGCCACGTCCACCTGGCCGACGGTGGCCGTCGTCGCGTCCACCACCGCGGCCGGGATGCTCGTGGTGCTGCCCCTGAGGTGGCGCCTGAACATCCTCACCCTCAGCGACGAGGAGGGGCGCGGCCTCGGCGTCCCCGTCGCCACCCTGCGCTGGACCGTACTCGGCGCCACCGCCCTCATGGTCGCGGGCGCTGTGTCGGTGTCCGGGGTGGTCGGCTGGATCGGCCTGGTCATCCCGCACGCCGCGCGCCTGCTCGTCGGCCCCGACCACCGGGTCCTCGTCCCCGCGAGCGCCCTGCTCGGCGGCGTGTACCTGCTGGTCATCGACACGCTGGCGCGGACCGCCACCGCGGGCGAGATCCCCCTCGGCGCACTCACGGCGCTCATCGGAGCGCCAGTGTTCTTCCTCCTCCTGCACACGAACCGATCAAGGGTGTGGACCGGTGATTGAGACGCACGGGCTCGGGTTCCGCTACCCGGGCGGCGCATGGCTGTTCCGCGGGCTCGACCTGACCGTCCCCTCGGGCGCGGTCACCTGCGTCATGGGGCCCAACGGGCGCGGCAAAACCACCCTGATGCGCTGCCTGCTGGGGCTGGCCCGCCCCACGGAGGGCAGCGTCAGTCGGGATGAGCCTGCGGCACACGTTCCGCAGGCGTCCCCGCCCACCTTCGCCTTCTCCGTTCTGGACGTGGTGCTCATGGGGCGGGCCCGGTCGATCGGGACCTTCTCCCGTCCGCGGGCGGCCGATGTCCGCGCCGCGCGCACCGCGCTCCACCGGGTCGGCACGCAGCACCTTGCGGAACGGCCCTTCACAGAACTGTCCGGCGGGCAGCGCCAGCTCGTGCTGGTGGCCCGCGCGCTGTGCTCGGGGCACCGAACGCTCATGCTGGACGAGCCCGCCTCCGCGCTGGACGTCCGCAACCAGGGCGCCCTCCTGCGGGTCTCCAAGGAACTGGCTGGCGAGGGGTACGCGGTACTGATGAACACCCACCACCCCGACCACGCCGCCTGGGTCGCCGACCGGGCCGTCCTCATGCACGCCGACCGCGTGGAGACAGGCACCGCCGCCGACCTCATCACCGGCGCCCAGCTCTCCGAACTGTTCGATCTGCCGGTCAGCACCCACGTCATCACGGAAGGAACGCGCGAACGGGTCCTCGTCGCGCCCCATTACGGCTCATGATCACCCTGCTCACCGCGGGTCCGCCCGCCTTCACCGCCGATGGCGTCCAGCCCTTGAACCTCTACTCGGTCAGCGCCCTCCCCGAGGACTGTCGTCTACTGCTGGTCGGCATGCACGCCGACCAGGTCCACTTGGAACGCCACCGAGGGCTGATCGACGGCTTCCTCGCCCGCCGCGGCACGCTCGTCCTGGGCGGACACCTCGTGCGCCCAATCTTCACGGGCGCACCCCGCTGGCGGCGGGCGGCCGGTACCGCCCAGACCGAGCTCGCGGTCACCGCCGTCACGCCGCACCCGGTCTGGGACGGGGTCGACGTGCGCGACCTCTCCTCTCGGATGGGTGTGTCTGGGTTCTACGGGCGCGGCGGCTATCCGGACCTGCCGAGCGACGCGACCGTCATCAACCGGGTCCAAGACCTGCCCGTGGACGCGGAACTGCGCGCGGGCGGGGGCCGTGTCCTGCTGCACGGCGGCAACGACCTGTGGACCTACCGCGCCGAGGGCAACAGCGCCGAGCGCATCCTGCCGCAGCTGCTGCGGTGGGGAACGGAGGAGTGGACGTGACGGACCGGATCGCCTTCCTGCACGACGGCGCCTTCTACCAACTCGCCACCCTCGAGGACCTCGAAGCGGCCGGGTACGGCGTGCGTCCGGTGTACCTGCGCGACCTGGCCGACGGTCGCGACACCCTGGCCGGGGTGACCCGCCTCCTCGTGGCGGACCGGCTGCACCCCGACCTGTGGGCACGGGTGGCCGAGTCGTGCCTGGACGTCGCCGGTCGCGGCGGCACCGTGTTCGTGTCCGGGGAGAACGCCCTGGACGCGGTGCCGGGCACGGTGCTCACCCGCACCGGAACCAACTTCTGGTGGTGGCGTACCGGGGAGGACCCGGGCATCGACATCCGGGAGACCGCCGAACCGCTCCAGCGCCACCTAGCGCCACGCGCCCAGCGGTGGCACTTCCACGGGGTGTTGGACGTCCCCGAACAGGCGGAGGTCCTCGTCCACCACCGCGACACCGGGCCGGGGTGGCCCGCTGGAGCGCTGCTGGCGGTCGACCGGCACAGCACGCCCGGGGTCGTCGCCGTGACCACCATGGACCCGGTGTACCACCACGGCAGCCGCTTCATGCCGGGCGCGACACTGCTCCTGCACGGCGTGGTCCGATGGCTGCTCGGCCTGGCGCCCGAGCCCGGAACACCCCTGCTCCAAGCGGACGGGCCCCGGGAACCGTAGTCCTGCCGCGCAGGCGGGGCCGACCGGGTCCACCCCTGTGGAAACTCACCGGTAACTTAGGGTGACGCACAATACTGGTCTTCATGCACCTGAGGAGGCAGTATGGCTGTCATGACTACCGGGCCGGGCCCCCGGACGTACCCCGGACGACGGCTGACCGTGGACGACCTGGAGAACACCCCGGACGGGGCGGCGACACGAGCTTGCCGACGGGAGGCTTGACGCGTCTCCCGCGCCTTCGTCCAAACACTTCCGAGCGACCAACCGCCTGTCTTTCCACCTCAGTCTGATCTGTAACGGTGAGTTCGAGATCGGGAGGGGCCCGGAGTCAACCTCAACGCCGAACGAACCAGCCATCGCATCCCCGACCTGGCGGTCTTCGACTGTGGCATCCCGGAAGAGAAGTACTTCGACATCCCACCCCTGCTTGCAGTGGAGCTCGTCTCGCCCGAGGGCGTGTTCCGGGACAACCACATCAAGCGCCAGGAGTACGCGGCTTTCGGCATCCCTTCGTACTGGATCAACCCCCTGGCCGACAAGATCGGTCTGCTGGAATTGCGACTGTTCGATGGCCGGCACCAGGTGGTCACACGGGTTTACGGAGAGGAGATCTTCGAAACCGACCTGCTCTTCCCCATCAACCTTGTCGCACACTGGCTGCTCGCGAGCGGCCCATGGATGAAGAACATCGGTGACCCAGCTGGGAACTGAATCCGCAGGTTGTCTCAGGCGACCCAGCGGTAGAGGTGTTCGGGGCGGCCCGCGGAGCCGTACCGCATGCGCAGTTCGGCGCGGCCGTCGGCACAGAGGTGCTCCAGGTAGCGGCGGGCGGTGACCCTGGAGACCCCGGAGCGTTCGGCGACATCGGAGGCTGACACCTCGCCTTCGGCATCCCGGAGGACCCCCGCGACCAGGTCGACCGTGGCCGAGGCCAAGCCCTTGGGCAGCGATCGGGCGGCGGGCGGACGCAGCAGCCCGAACAGCTTGTCCACCTCGTGCTGGGTGGCCTCCCGTTCCCCCTCCATCTGGCGGCGGGCCACGGCGTACCTTTCGAGCTGGTCGCGCAGCGCACTCAGCGGAAACGGCTTGAGGAGGTAATGGACGGCACCGCCGTGCAGCGCGGAACGGACCTGGGCGAGGTCGCGGACGGCCGTGATCATCAAGAAGTCGGGTTGGGGTGTGCCCTGTTCCGGGGCCGACCGCAGGGTGCGCATGACCGAGATCCCCGAAGCGTCGGGTAGGTGCAGGTCCAGCAGCACGAGATCGGGCCGGTGCCCGCGCACCTGGGTGAGGGCCGCGGCCGCGGTGTGCGCGACGCCGACCACGGTGAACTCGGGTACGGACTCCACGAGCTCCTGGTGGTTGCGTGCCACCCGGACGTCGTCGTCGACGACCAGCACGCGGATCACCGGGACACCCCCGTCGTCGCCGCGACGGGCAGGCAGGCGGTGAACACCGTGCCCTCCTCTGCGTCGGGTGCCTCCATCTCGATGCTTCCCCCTCTGCTCTCACAGGCCTGCTTGACCAGGGCCAGGCCCAGACCCCGGGTGCCCCCGTCACGGGACGCCTTGGTGGTGAAGCCGTAGCGGAAGATCTCCTCAGCCACCTCGTCCGACACCCCGTGCCCTGAATCGGTCACCCGGACCTCCAGCAGGTCGTGCGGCAGGTCCGTGTCGGCCGCGGAGTGCAGGCGCACCAACAGCTCCACCCAACCGTTCGGGGTGGCGGCGTCCAAGGCATTGTCCACCAGGTTCCCGAGAAGGAGCAGCGCGTCTGACCGCAGGTCCCCCGGGAGAACCACGGGAACGCTGGTCACCGGGGACAGGCGCAGATCCACACCGAGTTCGGAGGCCTGGGCGGACTTGGCCAGGACAAGCGCGGCGAGGGCAGGGTCCTGGACGTACTCGGCCACCCCGACCGAGGTCCGGGTGTGCGTGGCGGACAGGTCGGCCAGGTAGGCCCTGGCCTCCTCGTGGGCGCCCAGCTCCAGCATCCCTGCAGCAGTGTGCACCCGGTTGGCGAACTCGTGGGTCTGCGCGCGCAGGCCCCGGGTGACGGTGCGCGCACCGTCGAGTTCGCCAGTGAGCCGATCGACCTCGGTGCGGTCCCGGAGGGTCACCACGGCCCCGGCCGCCTCGCCGCGGATCCGTACCGGCATCCGGTTGGCGACCAGGACGCGGTTGCCGGAGAGCAGGATGCGGTCGTCGCCGGGGTCGGTGCCGGAGACGATGTCCCGAACCCTCTCCGACAGGTCGAGCTCCTCCAGGCGGCGGCCCTCCGCGTCCTCGGCCAGGCCGAGCATGGTGCGGGCCGGCGGATTGACCAGGACGACCCTGTCGCCGCTGTCGACCGCGAGCACCCCCTCGCGCACGGCGTGCAGCAGGGCCTCCCGGCTCTCCAGCAGAGCGGTGATGTCGGCCGGTTCCAGACCGTGGGTCTTGTTGCGGACCTGCCGGGAGAGAGCCCATGCCCCGGCCACGCCCAGGGAGAGGACCAAGGTGGTGGCGGCGAGGATCGCCGGGATCGCGGCGCGGGCTTCGGTGGCGGCGCTGGAGTCCAGGATGCCGAGGGACACGTAGCCCACGACCTCGCCCTCGGCGTCGCCCCCGTGTACCGAGCCTCCGTCGGCGAAGACCGGGATCTTGGCGCGCACCGTCCGGCCCTGGGTTCCGTCCTCCACGCCCGTCCACTCGGATCCCTCCACCACGGGACCGGGCGGGGTGGACACGGGCTGGCCGATGAGTTCCTTGTCAGGGTGGCTGTGCCGTACTCCGTCCCGCGAAGCGATGACCAGGAAGTCCACCCCCGTGGACGCGGCGACGCGATCGGCCAGCGGGTCGAGCTCGGCGGCCGGGTCCGGGCTCTGGAGCCCGTCTGCGACCTCGGGCAGCACGGCGACCGCCCGGGCGACGGTGAGCACCCGTTCGGAGTACTGCCGGTCGGTCTCCCGGTCCAGGTGGAGTGCCCAGAGCACGCCGAGGACCGTGAGGGCGACCGCGAGGAGGCAGACGTAACCGATGAACAGCGAACCGGTGAGTGAGAGGCGCCCGCGCGCGAGGCGTGAGGTCATAGTGAGCTCCAGTGGCCGGGGGTGGGCCATTGAACGCGCAGGTGGGGGCTGCGCGGTCAGGTTCCACGGACAGGCTTCACGAACAATACGACCAATATGACTCCAGATTTAACAAAACCCTCACCCGCCCGTGCGGCGGGTCACACTGTGGCCTGGATCTCCCCCGTGTCTGCGCACCGGGGGCGTGCACGGACATTCGGGAAGGAGAGGACGATGCGCGATCGTGGCGTGTTGCTCCGCTTGGTGGGAGGGCTGTGTGCCCTCCTCCTGGTCGGGGTGGCACTGTACGACGTACGCGAAAGTGCCGCGTCCGGCAACGGTGCTCAGGAGAAGCTCCTGCTCATCGCACCGGCCGGGCCCGGTGGCGGATGGGACACGCTGGCCCGCGAGATGCAGAACGGGCTGCGGGAGGAGGACCTCCGTTTCAACGTCGAGGTCCGCAACGCCGACGGCGCGGGCGGCACCATCGGTCTGGCCCAGACCGTGAGCCGCGAGGGGCAGGACAGCGTCCTGACCATGACCGGACTCGGCATGGTGGGGGCGGTGGAGACCACCGGTTCGCTCCACACGATGGAAGACGTGACCCCCATCGCCCAGATGGCGTCGGAGTACATGGCCGTGGTCGTGCCGGAGGACTCCCCCTACGAGACCATCGACGACCTCGCCGAGGACTGGCGGGAGCGCCCCGGCGACCTGCCGGTCGCGGGCGGTTCCATGGGCGGAGTCGACCAGATCTTCGCCGCCCAGGCCGCCGAGTCCATGGACGTCTCCTCCGGCGAGATCAACTACCTCCCCTACTCGGGCGGTGGCGAGACCCTGACCTCGCTGCTCTCCGGGACGTCGGAGGTCGGGTTCGGAACCCTGGGCGACTTCAGCGACCAGGTCGAGGACGACGGCCCGCTGCGTGCCCTCGCCGTCTCCTCGCCCGAGCGGCTGGACGGTGTGGACGTCCCCACCTTTGCCGAGCTCGGCTACGACCTGGAGATGTCCAACTGGCGCGGGGTCATCGCCCCGCCCGGCCTGAGCGGCGAGGACGCGGACGAGCTGGAAGTTCTGGTCCGCGAACTCCTGGCCACCGATGCCTGGGCCGACACCCTGGAACGCAACCGGTGGACCGAGACCTACCAGGGCCGGGACGAATTCGGGGAGTTCCTCGACGAGGAGGTCGCCCTGACCCGGGAGACCGTGAAGGAGCTGGGACTGTGAGGACCCCGCCGGAAGAGCAGACGACGCTACCCGCTGAGACCTCCGGTCCCGCCGCGGCACCGGAGCATCCGGCGAGCCCTGAGCCCGCCACGGCGCCGGAGGACACCGCGGGGGCCGCGGAGGACACCGCGCACCCCGACGGCGCCGAGGTGGACGGGGGCCGGGCACCTGATCCGGAGACCGCCGCCTGGAGCGGCCCCAGCGCGTGGGTCATCCCCGGGTTGGCCGCCGTACTCGGTCTCCTCGGTATGTGGGGCGGCCTCACCGTCGAGGTCCCGCCGGACGCCACCCGGCCCGGACCCGGCGCCTTTCCCGTCGCGGTGGGGGTACTGCTGCTGATCACCGCCGCGTGCATGGCCGTGGCCAACCTGCGCGCGCGGGGCACCGGAAGCGGCTCCCCGCTGGCCTGGTTCGAGACGCGCCCGACACTGACCGTCCTGGCCGGGCTGGTGGTGCACACCGCGCTGCTCGAACCGCTGGGCTGGCTGTTCGCCGGCGCCCTCCTGTTCTGGATCGTGGCCTACGCCTTCGGTGCCCGCGCCTACCTGCGCGACGCGATCGTGGCGCTGTCGATGTCCGCGGCGGTCCAGGTCGGATTCTCACTCGGCCTCGGTCTCAGCCTGCCGGGCGGAATCCTGGAGCTGATGCCCTGATGGACACCCTGATCAACCTCATGGACGGGTTGGCCGCCGCGCTGACCCCCCAGAACCTCGTCTGGGCCTTCCTCGGCGTACTCCTCGGCACCGCCGTGGGCGTCCTGCCGGGCATGGGCTCGGCCATGGCGGTGGCACTGCTGCTGCCCGTCACCTTCCGCCTCGACCCCACAAGCGCGTTCATCCTGTTCGCCGGTGTGTACTACGGCGGCATGTTCGGTGGCGCCACGACATCGATCCTCCTCAACACCCCGGGACAGGCGTCGTCGATCGCCACCACCTACGAGGGCCACAAGATGGCGCTCAAGGGCAGGGCCGCCCAGGCCTTGGGCACCGCGGTGATCGGTTCGTTCGTGGCGAGCATCATCGGCACGCTCGTCGTGGCTCTGTTCGCCCCGGTCATGGTGGAGTTCGCGCTCAACTTCGGTCCCGGCGAGTACTTCGCGCTGACCGTGTTCTCGTTCGTCGCCGTGGCCGCCGTGGTGTCCGGTTCGGTCCTGCGCGGCATCGCCTCGCTGCTCATCGGACTGGCCATCGGCATGATCGGGATCGACGGCCAGAGCGGGGCCGCCCGGTTCGACTTCGGTTCGTCCAGCATGCTGGACGGCATCGACATCGTGATCGTCACCGTGGGTCTGCTGGCCCTGGGCGAGGTTCTCTACGTGGCCGCGCGCGGGAAGTCCGCGGCCGACTTCTCCGCGATCCGTACCGGCCGACCGTGGCTGGGCCGCAAGGACCTGCGGCGTTCCTGGAAGCCGTGGCTGCGCGGCACCGCCCTGGGCAGCGCCTTCGGGCCGATCCCCGGCAGCGGGGCCGAGATCCCGACCTTCCTCTCCCTGGGCCTTGAGCGCAGGCTCGCTCAGCGCCGGGCACGGAAATCGGGCGAGCGGAACGAGTTCGGCACCGGCGCGATCGAGGGCGTGGCCGGCCCTGAATCTGCCAACAACTCCAGCGCCGCGGGCACGATGGTCCCGCTGCTGGGGCTCGGTCTGCCCACATCGGCGACGGCCGCGATCATGCTCGCCGCCTTCCAGCAGTACGGTCTCCAACCGGGCCCCGTGCTGTTCGAGCGCAACTCCGACCTGGTGTGGACCCTGCTGGCCTCGCTGCTGATCGGCAGCGTCCTGCTGCTGGTGATCAACCTGCCGTTCGCCCCGCTGTGGGCCAAGCTGCTGAAGCTTCCCAAGCCGTACCTGTACGCGGGTATTTCGCTGTTCTCGGTGCTGGCGGTGTACGCCATCAACACCTCGGTGGCGCACCTGGTGATGCTGCTGGCCATCGCCGTGCTGGGGCTGGGGATGCGGACCTTCGGGGTCCCGGTCGCCCCCGCGCTGATCGGTGTGGTCCTGGGGCCGATCGCGGAGACCGAGTTCCGCCGTGCGCTGGCCGCCTCTTCCGGGGACCCGGCAATCCTGGTGGACAGCGGCATCTCCGTCACTCTGTACGCCCTGGTCCTGCTGGCGGCCCTGATCCCGCTGGTGGCCCGGATGCGCCGCCGCCGTGCGGCGCGGGTGGTCGACCTGAAGGACCCCGTGAGCCGGGTCTGACCGGTTCGGTCGCCTGCGGCCCCGGCGCCCTTGAGTTCTAGTGGTCGTTGCAACACCCCACTCGACGGGGTGCGATGGACGACTTCGAGGTCCGCCGGGGCCGTTCCCGTGTCCGTAGGGCACCGGCGCCGCACCGAGAACCGACCGTGTGTGGGCAGCGTCCCACCCGGAACGGGTGCACTACCTCGCTCCCGTCGGGGCCCACCGGTCACCCCGGTACGGCGCCCGTGCTCTCAGGGAGGAGTCCTATGCAAGGCCCTTGGAAGCGCTCCCGACCCGTCAGACCCCTGCGGGACGCGGGTCCGGTGCCGGTCCTGGCCCTGTTCGGCGTCCGCTTGACCGAACGGCTGGTCCCACCGCTTACCGCGCTGGCCCTGGCCGCACTGGTGGCCGAGCTCGCTCCTCCGGTGGCACCGGAACTCTTCACCGCCGCCCTCCCGCCCCTCATGCTCCTGGCCTTGGTCCTGCTCGCCGGGCACCTCGGCGAGTCCGCCGCCACGCCGCTGGAGTACCTGGTGAAGTCCCGTGTGGACGGTGCCCACCGGTCCAGGGTGGCCCGGATGGCCTCCTCGGCTCCCGGCATCGCCGCGCTGGAGTCGTCCGAGGTGCAGAGGCTGATCAGGGAGGTGCGCGCCGATCCCGACCACGGGGTGGAGAGCACCCCGGGCGACGGGGCCACCGCAGTGCTCAAGTGGGTGTGCGGACTCATGGGAGCCGCGGTGACCTGTGGGATCCTCTTCCAGTACGCCTGGTGGGCGGTCCCGTTGGTTCTGCTACCGGCGGTAGTCAATCGGACCCTCCACTTCCGCCGGTTCGCGGGAAACGCCCAGCAGTGGCGGTTCGCTATCCGGAGTGAAATGCACGCCGACGTGTGGCGGAACGCGACCGTCTCCCCGTCCGAGGGCAAGGACATCCGCGTCTTCGGGCTCACGGACTGGGTGGTCGAGCGGATGCAGGGCCACCTCCGGGAGGCCAACCGACCGCTGTGGTCGCACATCGACCGCACGGTCCAGTTGCAGTGGGTGTCGTTCTCGGTGATGGCGATCGGCCTGCTGCCGGTGTATCTACTGGTCACGGCGGATGCGGTCGGTGGGGTGACGACGGTGGCAACACAGACCGCCGTACTCGCCGCGGGATGGTCCGTCTTCCAATCCCTTGGCTCCGGTGTGGAACTGCACCACATGGCGGGGGCGGCCAAGATCGCCCGGTCCACGCAGCGGCTCCGGGAGCTGCTCTCCGGCTCCGGGGAGGGGACGGAGGGCGCCCCGTCCGGCGAGGAAGCCCCGGCCGCCGAGGTACCGGAGCGGGTCCGGGTGGTCCGGTTCGAGGACGTGGGCTTCACCTACCCCGGCACGCAACGGCCGGTCCTGTCCGGGGTCGACCTGGAGGTCCGCACCGACGAGCTCCTCGCGGTGGTCGGCCTCAACGGGGCGGGCAAGTCCACGCTGATCAAACTCCTGTGCGGGCTGTACCGGCCCACGTCCGGGAGGATCACGGCCGACGGCGTGGACATCGCGGCGATGGACCCCCAGGAGTGGCGGGCCCGGTTGTCGGTACTCTTCCAGGACTTCAACCGCTACCAGCTCTCAGCCCGGGAGAACGTCCTGCTCGGTGCGGCATCCCACGGGCACGGTCCCGGCGGCGGCTCGCCTGAGGCGGACCTGCGGGCCTCCGCCGAGGCAGCCGGGTTCGTCCCCGTCCTCGAGCGACTGCCCAACGGCTGGGGTACCCCGCTGGCCCGCTCCCGCACGGGGGGTGTGGACCTGTCCGGCGGCCAGTGGCAGCAGCTGACCCTCACCCGGGCCCTCTACGCGGTCCGGCGCGGCGCCAACCTGATCGTCGCCGACGAACCCACCGCCCACCTGGACGTGCGGACCGAGTTCGAGCTGTTCAACCGGCTCGCCGAACGGCGCCGGGAGAACGGGATCGTGCTGATCTCGCACCGGCTCTCGACCGTCCGCCGTGCCGACCGGATCGTGCTGCTGGACGACGGCCGGATCACCGAGTCGGGCACCCACGAAGAACTCGTGGCTCGGGGCGGGGTCTACGCGGAGATGTTCGCCGTGCAGGCCCGGCGCTTCCGCACCGAACCGGACGAGGAAGCGGGGAGCAAGGGCCCTGGGACCGCGGACACGAGGAGCAGGGACTCTGGGGACACGGACACGAGGGAGGACCGGGCATGAGGCGTTACCTGTCCCTGTGGTGGGAGGTCCTGCGGCTGTCCTGGCGGAGCGCCCCCGGGTACACCGCGGGCACGCTCGGGATCATCGCGGTATCGGTGGCGGCGGTCGCCGCCGTGGCCCTCACCATGCGGGCCACCCTCGACGCCACTTCCCAGGGTTCCTTGGGCACCGCCCTGCTCGGTGCGGCCGGCGTCGCCCTGGCCTACGCGCTCACCTTGGTCATCCAGGACCTCACCAACGACTGTGTCACCACCACCGCCGACCGCACCGGCCGCCTCGGCCTGAGTCCGGTGGTGCACCGGGACATCAACTCCGTCGAAGGGCTGGAGCACCTGGAACGGAGCGATTTCCTGGACCGGGTCAGCATCGTGCGCAGGTCGACCGGCCTGATCGCCCGTAGCGCCTGGACCGCGCTGTTGAGCCTGTCCAACTTGCTGAAGCTCCTCATCACCGTGGTTCTGCTGGGCAGCGTGAACCCGCTGCTCCTGGTGCTCATCCCGCTGGCGGCGGTCCCCGTCTGGTGCAACCACCGGGGCCAGCTCCTGGTGCAGCGCGCCGAAGTGGCCGGAGCCGAGCCCTACCGGCTGCAACAGCACCTCTTCGAGACGGTGACCTCTGCCGACGGCGGCAAGGAGGTCCGGGTCGCGGGCGCCGCCGACCGGCTCATCGAACTCCAGGAAGAGGCGTGGGATGCGGCGGTCAGCTCGCGGTTCCGGGCCCGGGCCGGCGCCGCCCTGTGGAACGCCGGGGGTTGGACGGTGTTCGTGGCGGCGTTCGCCGGGGCGATCGCGCTGGTGGTCTACCAGACCGCCGCCGGTACCAGCGGAGTCGGCGACCTGGTGCTGACCGTGATGATGGCGGTCAGCCTGCGCCAGACCGTGCAGGGGACCGTGGCCGCCACCGTGGAGGCGGCCGGTTCCCGCCGGGTCGTGGAGCCGTACCTGTGGCTGCGGGCGTACGTGCGGGCCCAGGAGGAGCGCGCCGTCGCGGCCGATCCCCCGCCCGTCCGGCTGGAGCGGGGCATCGTCCTGGACGGGGTGGACTTCACCTATCCGGGCGCCGGTGTGAAGGCCCTGGACGGCGTCACCGCGGAGCTGCCTGCAGGTTCCGTGGTCGCGGTGGTCGGCGAGTACGGTTCGGGTAAGACCACGCTGGTCAAGCTCCTGCTGTCGCTGTACAACCCGGATTCCGGAAGCATCCGGCTGGACGGCGCCGACCTGGCGGGGATCTCGGTCCCGACCTGGCGGCAGCGGTGCTCCGCGGTCTTCCAGGACTTCGGCCGCTTCCACATCCGGTTCGGGGAGACCGTGGGGATCGGCGACCTGCCGAGGATCGACGACACCGATGCCGTGCGCGGGGCGCTGCACGCGGCCGATGGCGAGAACGTGCTCCGGCGGCTTCCGGAGGGGATGGACACGCAGCTGGGGCGGGATCTGGGCGGGACCGACCTGTCCGAGGGCCAGTGGCAGCGCACCGCGCTGGCCCGGGGTTCGATGCGCACCGACCCGCTGTTCTTCGTGCTGGACGAGCCGACCGCCTCGTTGGACGCGCACAGCGAGGAGGCGATCTTCCGCCGGTACATGGAGCGCGCCCGCGTGTACGGGGCGCGTACCGGCGCGGTGACCCTGGTGGTGTCGCACCGCTTCTCCACGGTGGCCGGGGCCGACCTGATCCTGGTCATGGACCGGGGCCGGATCGTGGAGTCCGGGGGGCACCGGGAGCTGCTGGCCGAGGGCGGAAGATACGCCGAGCTGTACGGGATCCAGGCCCGCGCGTACGCGCCGACCGCACCCGGACCACCGTCACCTCACCGCTGACGCCTTCCGCCGCACGGGCATCATTCGCGGTCAGTCGTCGGCCGTGGCGACACCGATCGGGCAGCTGGCGCCGGTTCCGCCGATGCCGCAGTAGCCGTTGGGGTTCTTGGCGTCGGACAGGTACTGCTGGTGGTAGTCCTCGGCGAAGTAGAAGGCTTTGAGCGGGGCGATCTCGGTGGTGATGGGGCCGTGGCCCGAACGGGTCAGGACCGGTTGGAAGGCGTCGCGGGTGGCCTCGGCGGCCTCCCGCTGGGCCTCGGAGTGGTAGTAGATCGCCGACCGGTACTGGGTACCCATGTCGTTGCCCTGGCGCATCCCCTGGGTCGGGTCGTGGCCCTCCCAGAACACCTTGAGGATCTCGGGGTAGGAGATCTTGGCCGGGTCGAAGACCACCCGGACCATCTCGGTGTGGCCGGTCAGGCCGGAGCACACCTCTTCGTAGGTGGGGTTGGGCGTGTAACCGCCCGCATAGCCCACGGCGGTGGTGATGATCCCGCGCTCCGCGCCCAGCTGCCAGAAGACGCGCTCGGCGCCCCAGAAGCAGCCCATCGCCACGTCGGCGATCTCGCTGCCCTCCGGGTAGGGCGGGGTGAGCTGGGTCCCCAGCACGGTGTGCCCGAAGGGCACGGGCATCTCGGTGTCGCGGCCGGGCAGTGCGCGGGCGGGGTCGACCATCGTGGTCTTTCTACCGAACATGCCTCCAGGTTATCCGGCGGGTCCAGGGCTTACCGGAAAGGTGCCCACCCTGTGGACAACCGCGCCTCCGGAACGGGCCCGGTCCGCACCGCTGCCTCGTGGAGTTGTCCACAGGTCGGGAGATATGGGGAGACAGGGGCAGGGATTCGTCCTACGATTACGGTTGTGTCGGACTCCAACCGCGGCGTCGCCCTCGGGGCCAGCGCCTTCCTCCTGTGGGGCTTCGCGGCCCTCTACTGGCCCTTCCTCTCCGCCTCCGAACCCACCGAGGTCCTCGCCCACCGCATGGTGTGGGCCCTCCTCGCGATGTGCGTCGTCCTGTTCCTGGCCCGGCGCGGCTGGTCCTGGCTGCCCCAGGTGCTGCGCAGCCCCAGGCGCCTGCTCCCGGTCGCCGTCGCCGCGGTGCTCATCTCGGTGAACTGGTGGGGGTTCATCTACTCGGTCTCCACCGTCCAGACCCTCCAGGCCTCACTGGCCTACTTCATCAACCCGCTGATGACGGTCTGCCTCGGCGTGGTCTTCTTCGCCGAACGGCTGCGCGCCGCCCAGTGGGTGGCGGTCGGCTTCGGGGTCGCGGCGGTCGGGGTGATGACGGTCGCCTACGGCTCCACCCCCTGGCTGTCCCTGCTCATGGCCGCGTCCTTCGCCGCCTACGGCGCGGTGAAGAAGTACGTGGACCTGGACGGGATGCAGAGCCTCACCGTCGAGACCCTGGTGATGTTCCTGCCGGCCCTGGGGTTCGTGGTCTACCTCGAGGCCACCGGGGCGGGCACCACCTTCTCGGTCTCTCCCGGACACACGGCCCTGCTGGTGGGCGGCGGCTTCGTCACCGCGCTCCCCCTGCTCCTGTTCGGCCTGGCCGCGCGCAAGGTCCCGCTGAGCGTGATCGGCATGCTCCAGTTCATCGCGCCGACCATGATGTTCCTGATCGGCTGGCTGATCCAAGGGGAGGAGATGCCCCTGAGCCGCTGGGTGGGTTTCGTGCTCGTCTGGCTGGCCGTGTGCGTGTTCGCCTTCGACCAGATCCGGAACTCTCGGAGCCGGTCCGCTGCGAGAGCTGCTGCGGCCGCGAACGCTCAGAAGGCCGCGGAGGCCGGAGACGTCCGGGAAAGCGAGGAGGCCGAGCGGCCGCCGGATCCCCCGCACCCCGAATCCGCTCCCGGCCCCTCCCCTTCCCCCGGTCCACGAGGGTGAGCCGGGCGACCTAGTTTCGGCCATTCCAAACTACCCTTAGTGACGTTGTGCTAACGTCAGGTTGTGGGCGCCGGGCTCTGTCCCGCCCCGACCTGGCCTTACGTCCCGGAGGGTCCCCCTTGATGCCTCGCACCAGCCGAACCGGCGCGCTCCGTGCCGTCTCGGCTGCGCGAGCGGTGACCCCCGCCGTCATCGGCCTGCCACTCCTGGTCGGCGCCTTCCTCGCCGTACTGTGGCTGTTCCTGGCCGCACCGGCCCAGGCCGAAACGGACGCCGACGGTGACGGGACCGCCGTCACCGGGGCCCTGTCCCAGAACGGGGAACAGGACCGGGAACCCGGCCTCGGTGAGGCACCCGCCCTGGAGCGGATCGTGCCGGAGGAGGTCACCGAACCGGTGACCGGCACCCTCGCCACCGTGCACCAGGGCCTGGAGGACACCGCGGACACCGCAGCGGCCGCAACCAGCCTGCCCGCACCGGCAAGCCTGTCCGAGGTCGGCGGTGAAGTGCGAGGCGAGGTCCGCGACGTCGTCCAGGAGATCGACCGTACCCGCGAGGAGGCGGCCGAAGGGGGTCTCGTCCCCGCGCTCCCGGTCACCGGTTCCAGCCAACCGGGCTCCTCGCCCACCGAGGAGACCGCGACCGAGCAGGAAGAGCCCGCCGCGGACACCGAGGACGCTCAGGGCACCAAAGCGCCCGAGGCCGATACCGTACCGACCAGTTCCGAACACGCCTCCGCGCTCACCCAGCACCAGAGGTCGGCACCCGCCGCCACCGCAGCCCCGGTCGAGTCGGCGGACCCCGCGGACCGCGCCCCCGAGCACCACCACACCCTGTCGGCCTCCGGCACCGCCGCACCCACCGCTAACGGCCCGGCACCCGCGCCCGCCCTCGCCGGCTACCTCAGCTCGGCGCTCCTGCCCGTACCGGTCTCTGACGCGGTACCGCTGGCCGCCCACCGCCTGCACCCTGTGCCCGCCGACCCGGCCGACGACCCTACGGTCTCGCCCGACTAGCGAACGGTCCCACCGCCAGGCGCCCCTCTTGCGCGCCCGGACCGTTCCCAGCCCGCAGCCTGCCTGGGAGCTGACCTGAGTCCCGTGCCCGCGTTCACGTGATTCACGTCAGCCGGTGGTCCGCCCCGGCTTCGCCCGGCCGCTGCCCACGACGTCGCGGCCGACCCGTCAACCAGAGCTGAAGGAACCCCATGACGCAGACCAAGCGTTACTCCGCCCGAGCCGTACTCCTCGCCGCAGGTGCCGCGAGCTTCGTCGCACTCGGCGCGGGTGTCGCCGGCGCGGAGGGCATGGAGACCCCCGTGCACGAGGTCGCCCCCACCGTCGAGCGCGCACTCGTCGAGGGCGTGGCCCCCACCATGAACAAGCTGGCCCCCGAGGGGGTCACCCCCGTGGCCGGAGACGCCCTGAGCGAGCTCCAGGAGACGGCGCACGACCCCGAGAAGTCCGCGCCCGACCTGGCCGCGCCGCTGCCCGAGTCTCCGCTGGCCGACACCGTCGCCGAGGCCCAGAGCCGCACCGGCCTGGACGGCAACCCGAACCAGACCGTCGGCCAGTCCGCGGGCGAGGCACTGGAGGCCACCGCCGAGGACACCAGCGTGGCGCTGGAGGACACCGCACGCGAGACGGGCGGCTCACTGGAGGACACGGCCAGCGAGCTGCTGCCGCACACGGTGGAGTCCGTGGCTGAGCTGCGGGACGAGATGGTCACGCTGCCCGAGCTGGACTCCGCTCAGGCACCCGGCCTCGAGGGCCAGCGCCTGCCCGAGCTGAGCGAGGCGCCCTCACTCACCGACGTCACCGAACTGACCGGTGACAACGCACTGGCACTCGAAGAGCTCAACGTCCTGGACGCGGACGGCGGCCAGGACCTGACCGAGCCCATGAGCCAGGCCGTGCCCACCGCACCCAACATGTGGGACCTGGCCGCCGGCTTCGGCGTGGAGACGCCCAACCAGCTCCAGGAGGTGGTGGAGTCCACCGAGCTGACCGCCGACAACTACGTGAACCTCGGCGAGGAGGAGGTTCTGGAGATGGTCGGCAACCGCAACTGGGAGGACGGCGAAGAGACCGTCCACCAGAGCGCTGCGCCCGAGGCCCCGGGGGTGGGGGACCTGACCGACGCCCTGGTGACCGGTGTGAGCGACGCCGAAGGCACCGACCCGGTGTCCCTGAACGGTCCGCTGTCGGAGGCCCAGCTGCCCCAGGTGGCCGAGGGCGTGAACACCGAGACCGCCGAGGACCTGGTGGCCGGGCTGACCGAGGGCGACCTGCTGGACCAGGTGGACACCAGCGACCTCGTGTCCATCGAGGGCGGCGGCCCCGAGCCCGAGACCCCCGAGGGCATGACCGAGCACCCGACCTTCATGGACCTGCCCGGCTCCGAGGCCCTGCCCGTCGTGAGCTGATCCCCGGCCCGCAACTCCGCACGGCGCCGCCCCACGCACCGGGGCGGCGCCGTCGCCGTGTCAGACGGGGACGTGTTGGGCGAGCGGGAAGTTGTAGGCCCGCCGCGTGCTCTCAGGCGTTCCGAGTCGGGAGGCCACCCGGATGAGAGCGCCGTAGAACCAGGACCGCAGGCGCAGACCCACGGGCCCCGTGTCCGGTGCCACCATCGCGGTGTTCTGGCCGCCCCAAGCGAGGTTGGCGTCGACGAAGTCCCTCATGGCGGCCTCGTAGGCGGGGAAGGCGATCCTCTGGTCACCGCCGGCCCGAGCGAGTGCACCGGCCAGGACGCACGCGCCGACGAGGGCGAGGGTGCTCCCCTGGCCCGTCATCGGATCCGGGCAGTAGCCGGCGTCTCCGAGTAGGGCCACTCTGCCGCTGGTCCAGGAGTCCATGTGGATCTGGACGGTGGGTGAGACATGGGTGACGCGGCTGTCGTCCATCGCGGCAAGCAGGCGTGCCACTTCCGGACCGTCGTCGGCGAAGCGCTCGAGGAGTGAGTCCTTGTAGCGTTCCACGTCGTCCAGGGGTTCCCGGTCCCGGGTGATGAGGGTGCACTCCAGTCGGTCGCCGCCGGGGAACGGGACGACCAAGGACCCGCGTCCGGGCCGGATCCTGCCGATCACGCGGTGCAGCGGACCGAGGTCGTTGTCCAGGTCGAAGAGCGCGATATTGGTCCCCAGGTACCGGCGGAACCGCTCCTTTGGGCCGAAGACCAGGGACCGGGTGTTGGAGTGGATGCCATCTGCCCCGATGACCAGGTCGAAGTCGCGCGGTTCCCGGTTCTGGAACCGCACGGCGACTCCGTCGTCCGACTGCTGGAGACCGATCACGGAGTCGTCGAACAGGTACTCGACGTGGTCCCGGACGTTCCGGTACAGCACGTCGCAGAGTTCGCCCCGCCGGATCGCCAACCCGGCTTCCGCGGAGACCAGTGAAGCCCCCGGAACCACGACCTCCCGGCGCCCGCCGTACTCGAAGTGGAGCTCCCCCGGAGGGGGGCCGCCGCGTGACCGGAGCTCTGCCAGCATCCCCATCCGGCGCAGGGCGTCGATCCCGGCGCCCTCGATCTGGAGGCGGTAGCCGCCGGTGCGCACTTCTGAGGCCTTCTCCACGATGGTCGGCCGGAAGCCGTACCGGTGCAGCCAGAACGCCAGGGCTGGACCGCCTACCCCTCCGCCCGAGATCAGGACTCGCTTGCCGGGCATGACCCTCCCAGAAATTGAACGCACGTACATAATTATTGTACGTACGTTCATATCCATGTCAAAGGGACATCCGGAGAACGCGCAGGCCCTCGCCGCCCTGAGAAGGGCGGCGAGGGCCTGCGGAGGTTCTGGGGCAACCCCGGCTCGGGGCCGGGTCAGCCGGTGCGTTCCACCACGTAGTCGCACAGGGACAGGAAGGCGGTCCGGGCCGGGACGTCCGGCAGGGTCTCCAGCTCCTGGCGGGACTTGGCGGCCCAACGCCGCAGCGTGGCGTCGGCCTCGGCCATGGCCGGGTGCGGGCGCAGCAGCGCCAGCGCCTCTTCGGCCTCGGTGTCGTCTAGGGGGCGGCCCAGCAGCGACTTCAGGTGCTCGTCGGCCGGGTCCCGCGAACGCATCGCGTAGAACATCGGCAGGGTGAGCACGCCCTCGCGCAGGTCGGTGCCGGGGACCTTGCCGGAATCGGCGCTCTCGCTGGCCACGTCCAGGATGTCGTCGGCGAGCTGGAAGGCCATGCCCAGCGCGTCGCAGGCGCGGGTCAGGGTGCTCACCGTCTCCGGGTCGACCTTGCCGAACATGCCGCCGAACTCCGCGGAGGCGGCGATCAGCGACGCGGTCTTGTCGTCGATGACGTTGAGGTAGTGGTCCAGCGCGTCCATCCCGTCGCGCGGACCGGAGGTCTCCAGGATCTGGCCCTGGACCAGGCGGGCGAAGGTCACCGCCTGGAGACGGACCGCCTCGGTACCGAGATCGGCCAGCAGGATGGAGGCCTTGGCGAACACGAAGTCGCCGGTGAGGATGGCGACGTTGTTGCCCCAGCGCTGGTTGGCGCTGGGCTTTCCGCGGCGCAGGTCCGCCTCGTCCATGACGTCGTCGTGGTAGAGCGTGGCGACGTGGGTCAGCTCGACCACGGCCGCCGCCGGGATGAGGTCGGGGACCCGGGGGTCACCGAAGTGGGCCGCGAGCAGCACCAGCATGGCCCGGAAGCGCTTACCCCCTGCTTCCAGCAGGTGGGAGGCGGCCTCGGTCAGCATCGGGTCGCTGGACCGCACCACCTCACGCAGGAGGTCCTCGACCTTGTCGAGATCGTCCTTAACCTGGCGGGCGAGGGCCGGGTCGACTCTCGGCAGAGCGAGAAACCCGCTCGGGACAGCACCGCTCACCGTAAAGCTCCACCTGTTGAACGGGCGTGCGGACGGCCCCCTCGAGAGGGGGCCGCCACACGCTCAGCACATGAACATGATCCGACTTGCCACGGTATCCGACCCGGAATGATCGTCCAAAGCCACACCCGGGTCGATGGTCACGGCTCGCCTCGGTCCGCCATGACCTGGTCAACCATCACCGCAGCGGGCTCCTGACCGGTCTCAGAGGACGGCAGAAGGTGGTCCAGAACGGGGCCCGGAAAGATCCCGAGCCCGAGCGTCGCCGCCACACCCACGGTGATCACACCGCCGGTGAGAACGCCTGCCCGAGCGACCGTGGGACCGTCGTCCTCAGAATCCCGGAAGAACATCACAACGATGATCCGGACGTAGAAGTACGCGGTGACGGCGCTGCTGAGGACACCGATGACGACCAACGGGGTGGCACCGGCCGCGACGGCGGCCTCGAACACCGCGAACTTGCCGATGAACCCGCTCGTGAGCGGGATGCCCGCGAACGCCAGCAGGAACAGCGACAGGGCCAGCGCCAGACCGGGGGAACGGCGCCCCAGGCCCGCCCACCGGTCGATGTCGCCCAGTTCCTGACCGCCGTCCCTGGTACGGACCAGGGTGACGACGGCGAACGCGCCCAGCGTCGTGAAACCGTAGGCGGCCAGGTAGAACATGGCGCCCGCGAGCCCCTCGACGCTGCCCGCCACCACGGCGGTGAGGATGAACCCGGCGTGCACCACCGACGAGTAGGCCAGCAGCCGCTTGACGTCCCGCTGGGTGACGGCCACGACCGCGGCGACGACCATCGTCAGGATGGCCACCGTCCACAGCATCGGCTCCCAGATCGCGACCGAGGTGCCGAACGGCACGAAGAACACCCGCAGCAGCGCACCGAACGCGGCCACCAGGGTGCAGGAGGCCATCAGCGCGGTGATCGGGGTCGGCGCCCCCTGGTAGACGTCCGGCTTCCAGCTGTGGAAGGGCACGGAGCCCACCTTGAACAGCAGGCCGATGGCGACCAGGCCGATACCCATGAGCAGCAGCGGCTCGCCGTTGCCGTCCTGGAAGATCTCGGCGCCGCCCGCCTCGACGGCCTGGCGGATCACCCCGAAGTTCACCGATCCGGCGTATCCGTACACCATGGCGATACCGAACAGGAAGAACGCCGAGGAGAACGCGCCCAGCAGGAAGTACTTGACCGCGGCCTCCTGCGAGAAGAGGCGACGGCGGCGGGCCAGCCCGCACAGCAGGTACAGCGGCAGGCTCATCACCTCGAGGGCGATGAACATGATGAGGAAGTCGTTCGAGGCCGGGAACATGAGCATGCCCAGCACCGCGAACAGCACCAGCGGGTAGACCTCGGTGTGCTGGGAACCCGCGAGGATGTGCCTGCGCTCCTCCTCGCTGCCCGGGACCGTGGCCGCCTGTGCCGAGAAGGCGTCCAGGCCGTCCCGCCGTTCGGCGATCAGCATGAGGCTGATCAGGGCCAGCACGGTGATGGTGCCCTGGAAGAAGAGCACCGTGCGGTCCACCGCCAGCACGCCGTTGGCGACCGTCACGCCGTCACCCACGGCCTCCACCTGGAGGACCAGCAGGACGAAGGTGACCAGCAGGGAGACCGCCGCGAGGGTGACCTGCACGGGGCGGAGGCTGCGCTTGGGCAGGAAGGCCTCGAACAGCACGGCCAGCACACCGGCGCCGAGCAGCAGGAGGAAGGGGGCCAGCAGCCACCAGTCCAGGCTCGGTGCCTCGGTGGTGATGCCGTGGAGCTCGGGTGCCCCGTCCGCGAGGTTGAGGGGGATCACTCCTCATCTCCTTCCTCGTCGCCCTCCGCGACCGCCACCTCAGTGTCGGCCTCGGCCTCCACGGTGCGTTCGACGGCGGGGTTGATCACGTTGAGCAGGGGCTGCGGGTAGACGCCGAACGCGATGATCAGGGCGACCAGCGGGCCGACCGCCCACATCTCGCGCCCGGACAGGTCCGACACCTTGGAGAGTTTCTCCGGGGTGGGGCCGGTCATCGTGCGCTGGTACATCCACAGGATGTAGAGCGCCGCGAGGACCACACCGGACGCCGCGATGATCGCCGGGACCGGGTTGAAGGCGTACACGCCGACGAACACCAGGAACTCGCTGACGAAGGGTGCCAGGCCCGGCAGTGCCAGACCGGCGAGCCCTGCGATCAGGAAGACCCCGGCGAGTCTGGGTGCGACCTTCTGCACGCCCCCGTAGTCCTCGATCCGCGCGCTCCCCCGGCGGGCGATCAGGAAGCCCACCACCAGGAAGAGGGCGCCGGTGGCGAAGCCGTGGTTGACCATGTAGAGCGCCGCGCCGGCCTGGGCCTGCTCCGTCAGGGCGAAGATGCCCAGCGTGATGAACCCGAAGTGGGACACGGAGGTGTAGGCGATCAGGCGCATCATGTCGCTCTGGCCGATCGCGAGGACCGCCCCGTACACGATGCTCACCAGGCTCAGCGCCACCACGGGCCACACGAACCAGGACACGGCGGCCGGGAACAGCTCCAGGCAGTACCGGAGCATGCCGTAGGTGCCGACCTTGTCCAGGACACCGACCAGCAGCACCGCTGTGCCGGGGCTCGAGGACTCGGCCGAGGTGGGCAGCCAGGTGTGCACCGGCCACATCGGCGCCTTGATGGCGAAGGCGATGAAGAACCCGAGGAAGAGCCAGCGCGCCGTGGCCGGGTCGATCGCCGCGAGGGCGCCGCCCGGGTCGGTCAGCTCGGTCCACAGGAACGTACCGCCGATGACGTACACGCCGATCACCGCGACCAGCATGATGAGGCCGCCGGCGAGGCTGTACAGCAGGAACTTCATCGCGGCCTTGGCGCGGTCGGCACCGCGTCCGTACCGCCCGATCATGAAGTAGACCGGGATCAGCATGACCTCGAAGAACACGTAGAACAGGAAGACGTCGGTGGCGGCGAAGACACCGATCATCATCGCCTCGAGGACGAGGATGAGGGCGAAGTAGCCGCGCCCGCCGTCCGCCCGGTCCGCGTGCTCGTTCCAGGCGGCCAGGATGACCAGCGGCACCAGGACCGCGGACATCAGAATCAGCACCAGGGCGATGCCGTCGACCCCGACCGCGTAGTGGATGCCGAAGTAGGGGATCCACGGGTGCACCTCCTCGAACTGGAGGCCGCCCGCCCCGGCGGTGTCGAAGTTCAGGGCCATGGCCACGACCAAGAGCAGGGTCGCGACCGAGAAGCCCAGCGCCAGGCGCTTGGTGGTCAGGGCGGGGTCGTGTCCGCCGCCGGTGGCGGGGCGGACCTTGGTGGCGGTACCGGTACCCGCATCGGTGCCGGTGCCCGAACCCGCCTGGGCCGTGCCGGTGGACGCGGCCGCTGGGGCGCCTGCCGACGCGGATTGGACGCGCGGCAGTGCCCAGAGGACGGCCGCGCCGATCGCGGGAAGCGCGATCGCGAGAGTGAGCCAGGGGATCATTGTCTAGAACCTCACAACCAGCGTCGCGGCGACGATGACGGCGCCGAGGAGCATGGTGAGCGCGTAGGTGCGGGCGAACCCGGTCTGTGTCCTGCCGAGCCCGGTGGAGGAGTCGCTGACCCCGGTACCGATCCCGTTGACCGCGCCGTCGATGACCTTGTCCTCGATCACGACCATGGCCTTGGTGGCCACCTGGCCGGGCCGCATGAACAGGCCCTCGTTGATCTCGTTGCCGTACAGCTCGTTGCGGGCCGCGTTGGTGACGAGGTTGCCCTTGGGGGCGGTGCGGGCCACGGGTCGGCGCAGGTACATGAACCACGCGAGCGCCACCCCGAGGACCAGTACCGCCAGGGCGGCGATGCCGTAGGGGGCGGTGAAGGCGTGCGCCACGTCGAAGCTGTGCGGCTCGGCGCCGACGGCCGGGGCGAGGAAGCCCGCGAAGCGGTCGCCGAACACGAGGAAGGCACCGAGGGCCAGTGAGCCGATGGACAGCACCACCATGGGCGCGGTCATGCTCACGGGGGATTCGTGCGGGTGCGCATCCTCGTCCCAGCGCTTCTTGCCGAGGAAGGTCATGAAGACCATCCGCGACATGTAGAAGGCGGTGAGCGCGGCCCCGACGATGACGGCGATACCGAAGACCATCCCTTCCGTGCCGCCGAGGCCGAAGGTGGCGGAGATGATGCTCTCCTTGGTCCACCAGCCGGACAGGAACGGGACACCGATGATGGCCAGGTAGCCGAGGCCGAAGGTGGCGAAGGTGATCGGCATCTTCGACGCAAGCCCGCCGTACTTGCGCATGTCGACGTCGTTGTTCATGCCGTGCATGACCGAACCGGCTCCGAGGAACAGTCCGGCCTTGAAGAAGCCGTGCGTGATCAGGTGCGCGATGGCGGCGACGTAGCCGATCGGGCCGAGCCCGGCAGCCATCACCATCATGCCGATCTGGCTCATCGTGGATCCGGCCAGGGACTTCTTGATGTCGTCCTTGGCCGAGGCGATGATCCCGCCGGCCAGCATGGTGGCGGCACCGACCGCCATCACGACGGTCTGGGCGACGGGGGCGCCCTCGAAGATCGGACCGGCGCGCACGATCAGGTACACACCGGCGGTGACCATGGTGGCGGCGTGGATGAGCGCCGACACCGGGGTGGGGCCCTCCATCGCGTCGAGCAGCCACGCCTGGAGCGGGAGCTGCGCGGACTTGCCGCAGGCGCCCAGGAGCAGGAGGAGCCCGATCGCGAGGAGGATGCCGTCGCTGGCGCCGGGAACCGCGGCGAAGACGTCGCTGAAGGTCACCGCGCCGAGCACGGTGAACATGATCATGATCGCCACGAGCAGGCCGATGTCGCCCACGCGGTTGATCAGGAACGCCTTCTTCGCCGCGGTGGCGGCCGCGGGCTTGTACTGCCAGAACCCGATGAGCAGGTAGGAGGCCAGGCCCACACCCTCCCAGCCGAGGAACAGCAGGACGAAGTTGTCCGCGAGGACCAGCACGAGCATGGCCGCGACGAACAGGTTGAGGTAGGCGAAGAACCGTCGGCGCTCGGGGTCGTCGGACATGTAGCCGAGCGAGTAGATGTGGATGAGCGAGCCGACGAAGGTGATCAGCAGGACGAAGCTGATCGAGAGCGGGTCCACCAGGAGGTTGACCTGGGCGGAGAAGTCACCGGCCGCGAACCACTCGTAGACGGGGACGGAGACGCTGCGGTCCGCCGCGCCCCGGCCGAGGAGTTCGAACAGGGCCAGCAGGGCCCAGACGAAGGAGCCGATCGGCAGGGCGGTGGCCAGGAAGGGCCCCCACCCGTCGGTGCGCCGCCCGCCCAGCAACAGGATCGCCGCGCCCACGAGTGGCAGGGCGATCAGTAGCCAGGCGTTCGACAGCACGGCGCTGTCGGCCGCGGTCGCCACCACGGGTTCGGCGGCGAGGTATGCGTGATGTTGTGTCACTGCCACGTCGCCTTCTAGTGCTTGAGCAGGTTCGCGTCATCGAGCGACGCCGACCTGCGGGTTCGGAAGATCTGCATGATGATCGCGAGGCCGACGACCACCTCGGCGGCGGCCACGACCATCACGAAGAAGGCGACGACCTGCCCCTCGATGTCCCCGTGCATCCGGGCGAACGCGACGAACGCCAGGTTGCAGGCGTTGAGCATGAGCTCCACGCACATGAAGACGATGATCGCGTTGCGTCGGACGAGCACGCCGACCGCGCCGATGGTGAACAGAAGCGCCGCGAGGACGATGTAGTTCATCGGGTCCACTAGGAACCGCCCTCCTGTCCCTTGTCGTTGCCGTTCTCCTCGCGGTCGCCGCCGTCGGCACCGCCGTCCCGGTCACCGTCGTCGGCGCCGGCCTCTTCGGCGATCGGCACGCCCTCCTTGGAGCTGGCCGAGTCGGAAGCCCCGCCGGGGAGCGCGGTCCGGCCGGCCTGGACTTCGCTCGGGACCTCCGACTGGTACTCGGGGTCGCGGGCGGTGAGGACCGGGTTGAGGGACAGCTGGGAGACCGTGCCGTCGGGCAGCAGCGCGGGCATGTCGATCGCGTTGTGCCGGGCGTAGGTCCCGGGTCCGGGCATCGGCGTCGGGTGGTCACCGCGGATCCGCTCCTCGGACATCACCCGCTGGGTGCGGCGCTTGCCGATGCGGGCTGTGTGCGCGAGGACCATGGCGCCCAGCACCGAGGTGACGAGTAGCGCGGCCGTGGCCTCGAAGGCCACCACGTAGCGCAGGATCAGCTCGGCTCCGATCCAGGGGATGGTGCCGCCGGCCTGGGCGGCCCCGGCCTCCATCCCGACCGGGTCGCCCACGGCGATACGGGTGATCCCAGTGGCCAGGGCGCCGATGAAGCAGATCGCGACGATCGCGGTCATGAGCCGCTGTCCGCGCAGGGTCTCCACCAGGGAGTCCGCGGAGCTGACGCCGACGAGCATCAGCACGAACAGGAACAGCATGAGCACGGCGCCGGTGTAGACGACGATCTGGACGACCATCAGGAACGGCGCCTCGTTGATGCCGTAGAAGATCGCCAGGCCGACCATGGCCAGCGCCATCGACATGGCCGAGTGGACGGCCTTGCGGGAGAAGACCACGCCCAGGGCGCCGAACACGATGATCGTGCCCAGGACCCAGAAGACCGCGGTCTCGCCCGAACCGATGGGGGTTCCGGCGTCGGCGTCAGCGAGGTAGAGCATGGGGGAGTCGGGGGTCAGCGGGTTCAACTGGTTGCCTCCGTGCTCCCCGGCCGGTCCTGCGTCCCGTGCTGACCTCGCCCGGTGGCGTAGTAGTCCTGCTCGGTCTCACCGAGCCGCATCGGGTGGGGCGGCTCCTCCATGCCCTCCCTGAGCGGGGCGAGCAGTTGCTCCTTCGTCCAGATCAGGCTCTGCCTGCTGTCGTCGGAGATCTCGTACTCGTTGGTCATGGTGAGGGCCCGTGTCGGGCAGGCCTCCACACACAGGCCGCACAGGATGCAGCGCAGGTAGTTGATCTGGTAGACGCGCCCGTACCGTTCGCCGGGCGAGTACCGGTCGTCCTCGGTGTTGTCACCGGCCTCCACGTAGATGGCGTCGGCCGGGCAGGCCCAGGCGCACAGTTCGCACCCGATGCACTTCTCCAGGCCGTCGGCCCACCGGTTCAGCTGGTGCCGTCCGTGGAAGCGCGGCGCCGTGGGGCGCTTGACCTCCGGGTATTCGACGGTCGGCACCTTCTTGAACATCGTGTGGAAGGTGACACCGAAACCCTTGACGGGGTTGAGCCAATCAAGCACCGGTAACCTCCCCCTTCTTCTGGTTGCGTTCGGCGGTGGCGGCCGGGGCCGTCCGCGACGGTTCCGCGGGCACGCTGGTGCCGTAGTGCGGTGCGGTGCTCGGGGGCACCGGGAACCCGCCGAAGGAGGGTTCCTTGTGGGCACGGCGCGCGTTGTCGGCGCGCTGACGGGCCTCCTCCGCGCGCTCGCGGCGCACGAAGCGGACCCAGACGGCGATCGCGGCGACGGTGGCGACGGTGAAGCCCGCGACGACCGCGGCGATGACCACCGGCGAGGCGCCGTCGATGACGAGCATGCGGACGACGGCGACGCCGGTGATCCACACGAGCTGGATCGGGATGAGGACCTTCCAGCCGAGCTTCATCAGCTGGTCGTACCGGACGCGCGGGAGGCTGCCCCGGGCCCAGATGAACAGGAACATCACCGCGATGAACTTGAGCAGCCACCACAGGGCCGTCCACCAGCCCTCGTTGGCGCCGGGGAAGATCGCGGTGACGCCGGGCGGTGCGTACCAGCCGCCGAGGAAGAGCGTCACGGACACCGCGGCGACGGTGCACATGTTCACGTACTCCGCGAGGAAGAACATCGTGAACTTCATGGAGCCGTACTCGGTCATGAAGCCGCCGACGATCTCCCCCTCGCCCTCCGCGAGGTCGAACGGGAGCCGGTTGGTCTCGCCGATCATCGTGACGATGTAGATGAGGAAGGAGGGCAGGAGCAGGACCGCGAACCAGAGGTTCGCCTGGGCCTCGACGATGCCGGACATCGTCAGCGTCCCCGCCATGATGAAGACCGCGACGAAGGACAGGCCCATGGCGATCTCGTAGCTGATCACCTGCGCGGAGGCGCGCAGGCCGCCGAGCAGAGCGTACGGGGACTGTGAGGCCCAGCCGCCGAGCACGAAGCCGTAGACGCCGAGTGCCGCGGTGGCCAGGACCAGCAGCGCGGCGATGGGCAGGTCGGTGAGCTGCAGCTGGGTGGTCACCCCGAACATGTTCACCTCGCCGCCGATCGGGATGACGGCGAAGGCGATGAACGCGGGGATGGCGGCGATCATGGGTGCCGCGATGTAGACGAACCGGTCCACCCCGCGCGGGATCAGGTCCTCCTTGAGGGAGAGCTTGATGCCGTCGAACAGGGACTGGAGGAGGCCGAAGGGCCCCATCCGGTTCGGACCGTGGCGCTGCTGCATCCGCCCCATGACCTTGCGGTCGGCCATGATCATCATGAGCACGCAGATCATGAGGAAGACGAAGATCCCCACGGCCTTGATCGTGATGATCCACCAGGGATCGTTCCCGAAGGCGTCCAGGGTGCGCTCCGAGGCCAGGTGGAGCACGCTCGGGTCGAGAGCGGCGGGGGTCACTGCTGCCTCCCGTTGGTGGTGGGCGCGGCCAGGGCGACCGTCTGGCCGGCGGTACCGCCCAGGTCAAGGCGGATGTCGCAGCCGTGGGCGTTGGCCGGGAGCCAGACGACCCGGTCGGCGATCTCGGTGACGACCACCGGGACGGTCACCGAACCGAGGTCACCGGTGACGCGGAGCGATCCGCCATCGGGCACGCCGACCTCGTCGGCCGTGGCCTTGGACAGGTAGGCGCGCGGCTGGCGGGCGGTACCGGCGAGGTACGGCTCGCCGTCCTCCATCCGGCCGGTTCCCAGCAGCTGCCGCCAGGTGGACAGCACAGCCTGTCCAGCGGCGGGTTCGGGGACCGCGGTCGGCCGGACCGCGGGACCGGCGGCCCGTTCCCCGGACCAGGGCCCCAGCTCGGCCAGCTCGGCGTAGGCGGTGTCGGAGTCGGGCAGGCCCAAGTGGACGTCCATCGCGTCGGCGACGGCGGACAGGACCCGCAGGTCCGACAGGGCCCCGGGCACCTTGAGCGCGTCGCCGAACGGCCGGTGGCGGCCCTCCCAGTCGAGGAACGTGCCGGACTTCTCGGCCACGGCGGCTACCGGGAACACCACGTCGGCGCGGTCGGTGACGTCGCTGGCGCGCAGTTCGAGGCTGACGATGAACGGCACCTTGGCCAGGGCCGCGCGGGCGGCCTCAGGGTCGGGCAGGTCGTCGAGCTCGACCCCGGCGATGACCAGCGCGTCGAGTTCGCCGGAGGCGGCCGCGGCGATGATCGCGTCGGTGTCGCGTCCGGGGGTCTCCGGCAGGGAGCCCACGTTCCAGGCCCGGGCGACCTCCGCGCGGGCCGAGGCGTCGGCGACCGGTCGGCCCCCGGGAAGCAGGCCCGGCAGCGCACCTGCGTCGATCGCGCCCCGCTCACCCGCCCGGCGGGGGACCCAGGCCAGTTTGGCTCCGGTCCGCTCGGCAAGTGCCGACGCGGCGGTCAGGGCTCCGGGGACGGTGGCAAGCCGTTCACCCGCGAGGATGACCGCCCCCTCCTCCCCCAGTGCCTCGACGACCTCGGGGTTGTCCACGTCCAGGGCGTTGAGGACGCGGGCCTCGTCGCCGGGGACGGCCTGGACCAGGGTGCCCTTGGTCTTGGTGAGGCCGAGGCTGGCGTGCGAGGCGACCGAGTACACCTTCAGGTCGCGCTTGCGCGTGCCCTTTCGCAGGCGCAGGAACACCAGGGGCGACTCGTCCTCGGGCTCGAACCCGGCGAGCATGACCGCGGGCGCCTTCTCCAGTGCTGTGTAGTCCGTGTCCACCGGGGTTCCGGCGACCCGGGCGCCCAGGAAGTCGGCCTCTTCGGCGGAGTGCTGCCGGGCTCGGGCGTCCACGTCGTTGGTGGCCAGCGCCACGCGGGCGAACTTGGCGTAGGCGTAGGCGTCCTCGTAGGTGAGTCGGCCGCCCACCAGGACACCCACGTTGCCGCGGGCCGCGCTGAGCCCTTCGGCGGCCATACCGACCGCCTCGGGCCAAGAAGCGAACTCCAGGGCCCGGGAGTCCTCGTCTCGGACCAGGGGACGGGAGAGGCGGTCGGACTGGGTGGCGTAGGTGAACGCCCACCGGCCCTTGTCGCAGTTCCACTCCTCGTTCACCTGCGGGTCGTCCCCGGCCAGGCGGCGGGTGACTTTGCCCCGCCGGTGGTCGGTGCGCTGGGCGCAGCCGGCCGCGCAGTGTTCGCACACGCTCGGGGTGGAGACCAGGTCGAAGGGGCGCGACCGGAACCGGTACGCGGATCCGGTGAGCGCACCCACCGGGCAGATCTGCACCGTGTTGCCGGAGAAGTAGGAGTTGAACGGCTCGCCTTCGGCGATACCGACCTGCTCCTCGGCGCCGCGCTCCATCAGCTCGATGAGCGGGTCACCCGCGATCTGCGCCGCGAACCGCGTGCAGCGCGCGCACTGGATGCAGCGCTCGCGGTCGAGCAGCACCTGGCTGGAGAGCGCGATCGGCTTGGGGAAGGTCCGCTTGACGTCGAGGAACTCCGTCTCGCCCTGCCCCGTGGACATGGCCTGGTTCTGCAAGGGGCACTCGCCGCCCTTGTCGCAGACCGGGCAGTCCAGCGGGTGGTTGATGAGCAGGAACTCCATGATCCCGCGCTGGGCCTTCTCCGCCACCTCGGAGGTGAGGTGGGTGTTGACCACCATCCCCTCCATCACGGTGATGGTGCAGGAGGCCTGGGGCTTGGGCATCCCGCGCCCGTTGCCCATGTCGGGGATCTCCACCAAGCACTGGCGGCAGGCGCCGACCGGGTCGAGGAGCGGGTGGTCGCAGAACCGGGGGATCTGGATGCCGAGCAGTTCGGCGGCCCGGATCAGCAGCGTTCCCTTCGGCACCCGGATCTGGAAGCCGTCGATGGTGACGGTGATCAGGTCCTCCGGGGGCGGGGCCGGGGAGGACCCGCCGGAGGAGTTGGAGGTGACGGTCACTGGTTCCCTCCCCCTTCCGTAGTGGTCGGCTTGTCCGCCCAGAGGGTGGACCTGGAGTGGTCGAAGGGGCAGCCGCCCTTCTCGTAGTGGTCGACGTACTCCTGACGGAAGTACTGGATCGACGACATGACCGGGCTCGCGGCACCGTCGCCCAGGGCGCAGAACGAGCGGCCGAGCAGGTTGTCGCAGATCTGCAGGAGCTTGTCGATGTCGGCCTCGGTGCCCTCGCCGCGCTCCAGCCGGTCCAGGACCTGGACCATCCAGAAGTTGCCCTCGCGGCAGGGTGTGCACTTGCCGCAGGACTCGTGCGCGTAGAAGGCGATCCAGCGGCCGACGGCGCGGACCACGCAGGTGGTCTCGTCGAAGAGCTGGAGCGCGCGGGTGCCGAGCATGGACCCGGCAGCGCCCACCGACTCGAAGTCGAGCGGGGTGTCCAGGTGTGCGTCGGTGAAGATCGGCGTGGACGATCCCCCGGGGGTCCAGAACTTGAGCTGGTGCCCGGGGCGCATACCGCCAGCCATGTCGAGGAGTTCGCGCAGCGTGATCCCGAGCGGCGCCTCGTACTGGCCGGGGTTGGCGACGTGTCCGGACAGGGAGAAGAAGCCGAACCCGGCGGACTTCTCGGTGCCCATGGCCGTGAACCACTCGGCGCCGTTGGCGACGATGCCGGGGACGCTGGCGATGGACTCGACGTTGTTCACCACGGTGGGCGAGGCGTAGAGCCCGGCCACGGCGGGGAACGGCGGCTTGAGGCGGGGCTGTCCTCGGTAGCCCTCCAGGGAGTCCAGGAGGGCGGTCTCCTCACCGCAGATGTAGGCGCCGGCCCCGGCGTGGACGACCACGTCGAGGTCGAAGCCGGTGCCGAGGATGTCCTTGCCGAGGAGCCCGTCCTCGTAGGCCTCGGCGACCGCTTGGCGCAGGCGGCGGATGACGTGGACGACCTCGCCGCGCACGTAGATGAAGGCCTGGCTGGACTTGATCGCGTAGGAGGCGATCGCCACGCCTTCCAGCAGCACGTGCGGGTTGGCGAGCATGAGCGGGATGTCCTTGCAGGTTCCCGGCTCGGACTCGTCCGCGTTGACCACGAGGTAGCGCGGATGGGGATTGTCTGCGGGCAGGAAGCCCCACTTCATCCCGGTGGGGAAACCCGCGCCGCCGCGGCCGCGCAGGCCGGACTGCTTGACCAGGTCCACGATGGCGTCGGGGTCCATCGTGACGGCCTTGCGCAGGGCCTCGTAGCCCCCGGTCGCCCGGTAGCCGTCGAGCGTGAAGGAGTCGGGGCGGTCCCAGTTCTGGGACAGGATCGGGGTCAGGGTGGTCACTTCGAGCCCTCCTCGTCCTGGTCGTCGGCCGCGGGCCGAGGGAGGTTGTTCGGGTCAGGCGCTTCCCAGCCGCGCTCCTGGGCCAGCTTGAGTCCGACCAGGGACGGGGCCGCAGCCTGGACGCCCTCGCCCGCGCGGCCGTCGTCGAACCCGGCCAGCACGCGCGAGGCCTGCTTCCAGGTGCAGAGGCTGTCGGGTCCGCGCGTGGGCGCGACGTCCTTGCCCAGGCGCAGGTCGTCCACCAGCTGTTTGGCGGTGGCGGGGGTCTGGTTGTCGAAGAACTCCCAGTTGACCATCACGACCGGGGCGAAGTCGCAGGCCGCGTTGCACTCCACGTGCTCCAGCGTGACCTTGCCGTCCCCGGTGGTCTCCGCGTTGGCGACGTCCAGGTGCTCCTTGAGGGCGGAGAAGATCTCGTCTCCGCCCATCACCGCGCACAGGGTGTTCGTGCACACCCCCACCTGGTAGTCCCCGCCCGGACGGCGGCGGTACATGGTGTAGAACGTGGCGACCGCGTTGACCTCGGCGAGGGTGATGTCCAGCTGGTTGGCGCAGAACTCCATCCCCGCCTTGCTGACGTGCCCCTCCTCCGCCTGCACCAGGTGGAGGAGCGGGAGCAGCGCCGACCGCTGTTTCGGATAACGGGCGATGATCTCCTTGGCGTCCTGTTCCAGGCGCGCCACGACGGCGTCGGTGAAGACCTCGTGGCCCGCACCGGTGTCCTCGGTGTCCTTGTTCTCTGGAACGGTGTGCTCGCTCACCTGTCCACGCCTCCCATCACCGGGTCGATACTGGCCACGGCCGCGATCACGTCCGCCACCGTCCCGCCCTCGCACATGGCGGCGACGGCCTGGAGGTGGGTGAAGGAGGGGTCGCGGAAGTGGACGCGGTAGGGGCGGGTGCCCCCGTCACTGGCGGCGTAGCATCCCAGCTCGCCCTTCGCGCTCTCCACGGCCGTGTAGACCTGGCCCGCGGGGACCCGGAAGCCCTCGGTGACCAGCTTGAAGTGGTGGATGAGCGCCTCCATCGAGCCGCTCATGATGTGCGCGATGTGGTCCGGGGAGTTGCCCAGGCCGTCCGGTCCGAGCGCCAGTTTGGCGGGCCACCCGATCTTGGCGTCCTCGATCATTACGGGGCCGGGCTCGAGCTTGTCGAGGCACTGCTCGACGATCTTGAGGCTCTCCTCCATCTCGGCCATGCGCACCCGGTAGCGGGCGTACACGTCGCCGCCGTCGGAGACCGGGACGTCGAACTCGTAGTCCTCGTATCCGCAGTACGGCTTGGCCTTGCGCAGGTCCCAGGCCAGGCCGGAAGCGCGTACCAGCGGGCCGGTCACGCCGAGCGCCATGCAGCCGGGCAGGTTGAGGTAGGCCACGTCCCTGGTCCGGGCCAGGTATACGGGGTTCTCGTCCAGGAGCTTGCGCATGCTCTTGATGCGATTCGGCATCTCCTTGAGAAGCTCCCGGACCTTGCCGACCGTGCCGGGCGGCAGGTCCTGCGCCACGCCGCCGGGCCGGATGTAGGCGTGGTTCATCCGCAGGCCCGTGACGAGCTCGAAGATGTCCAGGATCATCTCGCGCTCACGGAAGCCGCTGGTCATGATCGTGGTGGCGCCCAGCTCCATGCCGAACGTCGCCATGGCCACGAAGTGCGAGGCCATCCGGTTGAGCTCCATGAGCATCACCCGGATGACGTTGGCGCGTTCGGGGACCCGGTCGGTGATACCGAGCAGCTTCTCGGTCGCGAGGCAGTACGCCGTCTCGTTGAAGAGGGGCGTCAGGTAGTCCATGCGGGTCACGAACGTGGTGCCCTGCGTCCAGGTCCGGTACTCGAGGTTCTTCTCGATACCGGTGTGCAGGTAGCCGATACCGACACGGGCCTCGGTGCACGTCTCGCCGTCCAGCGTGAGGATCAGCCGGAGCACCCCGTGCGTGGACGGGTGCTGGGGCCCCATGTTGACGACGAGGCGTTCGGCGCTGGTGCCCTGGGCCTTCGCGATGACGTCGTCCCAATCCCCACCGGAGGCGTCGATGTAGTCCTCGGTGACGGTCATGCCGTGCCTCCCTTCTGGATGAACGGTGTCGTGGTCCTGGTCTGGCGGCTCACTGGTAGGACCGCCGTTCGTCCGGCGGGGGCACCGTGGCGCCCCGGTACTCGACCGGGATGCCGCCCAGCGGGTAGTCCTTGCGCTGGGGGTGGCCGTGCCAGTCGTCGGGCATCTGGATACGGGTCAGCGCCGGGTGGCCGTCGAAGACCATCCCGAAGAAGTCCCAGGCCTCGCGCTCGTGCCAGTCGTTGGTCGGGTAGACCGACACGATCGAGGGGATGTGCGGATCGGCGTCGGGACAGGTGGTCTGGACGCGGATCTCGCTGTTGTGGGTGATCGAACGGAAGTGGTAGACGGCGTGCAGCTCGCGTCCGGCGTCCTCGGGGAAGTGCACCCCGACCACTCCCGTGCAGAGCTCGTAGCGCAGCGCCGGGTCGTCGCGCAGGACGCGGACCAGGTCCAGGAGCCCTTCGCGGCGCACGTGGAAGGTGAGTTCGCCGTAGGCGACCTCCACCCGCTCCACGTCGGCCTCCTTGTCGATCTCGGTGAGTGCCGCTTCCAGGTCGTCCGCGACCCGGTCGAAGTCCGCGGTGCGCGGGTCCTCGGGGTCGGTGAAGGGGCGCTGGCTGTGGACGGGAGCGCTCCCCCGCACCTGCAGACCGCCGAACCCGGAGGTGTCGCCTGTGGTGTTCGCCCCGAACATGCCGGTGCGCTTGACCGGTGCGGCCAAGCGCTCGCGTCCCCGCTGGTCGGGAAGGTTCTCCGCGGCGTCGTCGCGATCGCGCTCGTACTCGTTACTCATGTCAGTCCTTGGTCACCACGGGCAGCGAACGGCGGAGCATCCGCTCCTCGGTCTCGGTGATCTCCTGCTCCCGGTGGGCGCCGAGCTTGGTGTTCTGCACCTTGTCGTGGAGCTTGAGCACGGCGTCCAGGAACATCTCCGGCCGCGGCGGACAGCCCGGCAGGTACATGTCGACGGGGACGATGTGGTCCACGCCCTGGACGATCGCGTAGTTGTTGAACATGCCGCCGCTGGAGGCGCAGACACCCATCGCGATCACCCACTTGGGCTCGGGCATCTGGTCGTAGATCTGGCGCAGGACCGGGGCCATCTTCTGGCTGACCCGGCCGGCGACCACCATCAGGTCGGCCTGGCGCGGGGTCGCTCCGAACTTCTCCATGCCGAACCGGGCGAGGTCGTAGTCCGGGCCGCCGACGGACATCATCTCGATGGCGCAGCAGGCCAGACCGAACGTCGCGGGCCACATCGAGCTCTTGCGGGCCAGGCCGACGACCTGTTCGACCGAGGTGAGCGCGACTCCGGCGGGCAGTTTCTCTTCGAGTCCCATCAGCTGCGGACCTCCTCCGGGCTGGGCGGCTGGGTCTTGGGGCAGGGGGTGGGGGCGGGGATCAGGCTCAGTCCCATTCGAGGCCTCCGCGGCGCCACTCGTAGGCGTAGGCGATGGAGACGTTCACCAGGAAGAGGATGATCGCGATCACGCCGAACCAGCCCAGGGCATCGAAGTGCACGGCCCACGGGATGAGGAAGATGATCTCGATGTCGAAGACGATGAACATCATCGCCGTCATGTAGTACTTGACGGTGAAACGGCCGCCGCCAGCCGGCTGCGGAGTGGGTTCGATACCGCACTCGTAGGCCTGCATCTTGGCCCGGTTGTAGCGCTTGGGGCCGATGATCGCGCCAACGACCATCGACACCACGACGAACGCGGCGCCGATCCCACCGAGCACGAATATCGGTGTGTACAGCTCCACGGCTCACCCTCCTCCGCTGTTTGGCTGGTCGGAGCGCGCGACCGGCAGTCTTGTGAACGTTTTCACGTGAGAGTTTCTTGTTATGGCAGCCGGACCGCTCCGACCGACTCCCGGGAAAGGCACCGGGAATGGGTCGGCGGTCCGACCACGCGCGTTCTTCCCTTAAGCGGCGGGCGTGATCTTGCGGAGCCCGTTGATGACCCGGTCCATTGCGTCGCCGTTGCTCGGCTCCGTGAGGTTGGCGAGCATCTTCAGGGCGAACTTCATGAGCGTGCGCTGGCGCAGGCCGTACTTGGTCGCGTACTTCATGAACTCGGGCTGGCCGATGACCTTCACGAAGTAGCGGCCGAGCGTGTAGTAGCCGCCGTAGGTGTCCGCCAGGACATCCGGGTAGTGCAGCAGGGCGCGCTCACGCGTCTGCTGGGTCGTGCGGCCGTGCGCCTGCACGATCACGTCGGCCGCGATCTGCCCGGCCTCCATGGCGTAGGCGATGCCCTCGCCGTTGAACGGGTTGACCATGCCGCCCGCGTCGCCGACCAGCATGAGTCCGCGCGAGTAGTGCGGGACCCGGTTGAAGCCCATCGGCAGCGCTGCGCCGCGGATGCTGCCCTTCTGGTTTTCCGCGGTGAAACCCCATTCCTCGGGCATGGAGTCGGTCCACCGGCGCAGGAGCTTGCGGTAGTCGACGTCCTGGAAGGAGGCGGTGGAGTTGAGGATGCCGAGGCCGACGTTGCTGGTGCCGTCGCCCACGCCGAAGACCCACCCGTACCCGGGCAGGAGCACGTCCTTGTCGCCGCTGCGGTCCCACAGCTCCAGCCAGGACTCCAGGTAGTCGTCCTTGTGCCGGGGGCTCTCGAAGTAGGTGCGCACGGCGACACCCATGGGCCGGTCGTCGCGTTTGCGGATGCCCATCGCGACGGAGAGCCGTGAGGAGTTGCCGTCGGCGGCCACGACCAGCGGCGCCCTGAAGGTCACGGGCTCGCGGTCGGCGTTCTTGGCACGGACCCCGACGATGCGATTGCTGCGCTCGTCCATGAGGGGCCCGGTGACGGTCGTGCGCTCCAGGAGCTTGGCCCCGGCGGCCACGGCCCGCTCGACCACGATCTGGTCGAAGTCCAGGCGCGTGCGCACGAGACCGAATCCGGGGTAGGCGGCCAGGTCGGGCCAGGGCAGTTCCAGGCGGACTCCGGCTCCGACGATGCGCAGGCCGTGGTTCTTGACCCACCCCTCGTCTTCGAAGGTGATCCCCATGGCGGTGAGCTGTTTCACCGCTCTGGGGGTGAGTCCGTCGCCGCAGACCTTCTCCCGGGGGAAGGAGGTCTTCTCCAGGAGGAGGACGTCAAGCCCGGCCTGGGCCAGGTAGTAGGCGGTGGTTGAGCCAGAAGGGCCAGCGCCGACGACGATGACGTCGGCGTCGTACTCGATCCGTTCCCGGCCTCTGGGAGAGGAGGTGGCTGTCTCGCTCACGGATGTGTCCTCGACTACTCGCGCGGTGCTTCCGTGGCGGGTCAGTGCGGGGTCGACCCGCTCACGGGGGATGTCATGGGGCGGTTTGGGACTTCCGACATATCCAACTTGAGTCTAGTGGGCTATGCCTCGTGTGTTTGTGAAGGACTTCACAAGCCACTTTTCCGCAGTCTAGACCCTTCGGAGCCAAGAGGCGACCCCCGGGGGCCCTTCTCCCGGAAATCGGATATAGCGCCCATAAGGCACAACACTTGCCTCAATGTGGCTACTCAGCGACAAACATGCAGCTCATGATCGCCCGGACAACACAAGTGACTCACCAGTAACAAGAAAGCCCCGGGGAACGGTCCGTTCCCCGGGGCTTGAGAGTTTTTACTTTTGGGCGAAGTATTGCCCACTGTGGGCGGTATGTCGGTTTTTACTTTTCCCGATACCCGCGGTGGAGGGCCACCGTGCCCAGCGTCAGGTTGCGCCACGCCACCCGGGACCAACCCGCGCTCTGCAGGTACTTCGACAGCTCCGCCTGGTCCGGCCAGGCCATGATCGACTCCGACAGGTAGTCGTAGGCCTCGCTGCGCCCGGAGAAGGCGCCCGCGATCTTCGGCAGGGCCGCCATCAGGTAGGTCGAGTAGAGCCTGTCGACGAACTCCACCGGGATATGGCTGAACTCGCAGATCACGAGGCGGCCGCCGACCTTGGTCACCCGCATCAGCTCCCGCAGCGCCTGGTCCACGTCGGCGACGTTGCGCAGGCCGAAGGAGATCGTGACCGCGTCGAAGGTCTCGTCGGCGAAGGGCAGGGACAGCGCGTCCCCGGCCACGAACGTCACACCGGCACGCGAGGCCCCACCGCGCCGCTCGGCGCCGTTGCGGAGCATGCCCAGCGAGAAGTCGCAGGCGATCACGCGCGCGCCCTTCTTGGTGAAGGACTCCGAAGAGGTACCGGTACCCGCCGCGAGGTCGAGCACCAGTTCGCCGCTGTGCGCGTCGACCGCGTTGACCACGGCACGCCGCCAGACGCGGTCCTGGCCGAGCGAGATGACGTCGTTGACGAGGTCGTAGTTGTCGGCGATGCCGTCGAACATCGCGGCGACGTCCTGAGGCTTCTTGTCGAGCTTCGCGCGGGTCATGGCAACAGCCTAAGGGGGCCGGAACAGCGGCGCGGCCCAAGGATGGACCGAGAGCTGGAGGACGAACTTTTAATCACTTGCAGTAGTCAAACAACAACTCCGTGCAAGAATGTATTTTCCGCACCTGTTCACACCGCGCGCCCAAGGAGAGTCACGTGAAACCGGCCCGATCGTCCGTCGCCCTGACGATGAGCTCTCTGCTTCTGATATCGATGGCGGCCCTCGCACCACCCGCCGCCGCGGCACCCCACGACGGCGTCGTCGGCGAACAGCCCGCCCAATGGACCCCGCACGTGCTCGACGGGGCGATCAAGGACATCCTTCGCCTCGGCGACACCGTCCTGGTCGCAGGCGAGTTCAACCGCGTGGCCGACCCCGACGAGAGCAACACGCACGAGCGGCGGAACCTGTTCGCCTTCGAGCACGGCACCGGCGAGGTCCTCCAGGATTTCACCCCGTCGGTCGACGGGGTCGTCACGTCGCTGTCGGAAGGACCCGACGGTTCGGTGGTCCTCGGCGGCCACTTCGGACGGGTGAACGGCGAGGCCACCCAGGGGCTCGCCCGGATCGACGCGACCAGCGGCCGGAGCGCGGGTGAGTTCGACGCTTCGGTGGACGGCGGGAACGTCTACCGGCTCGCCGGGGACGGGGCCGACGTCTACCTCGGCGGGAACTTCTCCGGCGTGAACGGCCAGGAACGTACGGGGCTGGCCAGGATCGACGCCGCCACCGGTGAGGTCGACGCCGACTTCACCCCGACCATCTCCGAGCAGCGCCGCGGCACTCTGCGCGTCCAGGAACTGGCGCTGAGCCCGGACAGCCAGCGTCTGGCGATCAACGGGACCTTCACCAAGGTCGACGGTGAGGACCGCTACCAGATCGCCATGATCGACACCGCGGACGGCGGGCCCACCCCGTGGTCGACCTCCGCCTACGAGGCGCCCTGCGACTACTCGCCGATGCACACCTACATGCGGCAGATGTCGTTCGCGCCAGACAGCTCCTACTTCGCTGTGGTGACCGCGGGCGGTCCGCAGATGAAACCGGGCCTGTGCAAGTCCACGGCCCGCTTCGAGAACACCGACACCCCGGACTCCGAACCGACCTGGACCAACATGACCGGCGGGGACTCCCTGTACTCGGTCGAGGTCACCTCGTCCGCGGTCTACGTGGGCGGGCACCAGCGCTGGATGGACAACGAGCAGGGCGCCCTCAACCCCGGACCGGGTTCTGTGGAGCGCGAGGGCATCGCGGCGGTCGACCCGGAGACCGGGCGGGCGCTGGAGTGGAACCCCGGCCGTGCCCGCGGGCACGGCGTGGAGGCCCTGCACGCGACGTCGGACGGCCTGTACGTCGGGAGCGACACCGAGCGCCTCGCCGACGAGTACCGGGCGCGCCTGGGGATGTTCCCGGTCTCATAGGCGCGCGAGCAGACATTCGGGCAGGCCGTCGAGGTCGGCCTCGGGCCCGTCTCGCACAGAGAGCGAAGAGCGGCAGTACGGGGTGGTTTCCGCGAACGAGGAGCCACCCCGTTCGCTACCTCTTGGGCTCCTCCGCGACCGCTTCCGCGGCCTGCTCCTCCGCCCCTTGGGGAGCCGCCTTCTCGTCTGCCTTGGCTGAGTCCTTCTCAGTCCCCTTCTCGGCGTCCTTCGCGGACTCTTCCGAGCCGTCCCCCTCGGCGGCCTCCGTTCCCGCCTCCTGGGCCCGCAAGAGCTCGTCCTGGATCTCGTCCTCGCGCGCGGCGCCCCCGACCAGACGGTCGCCCACGGACTTGTCCTGACGCTTCTTGGACCAGTCGACGACGGACTGGGACATCTGGTCGCGCCACTTCGAGAGCAGAACATAGGAAGCGAGGCCGCTGAGCACCCACGCGAGAATGAGCGCGAGCCACGTGCGCGCACCGAAGAGGTAGACGACCCCGAAGGCGGCGGCGAACAGCAGCACGCGGGCGGCGGTATAGGTCAGCCAGCTACGCATCAAAAAGCCTCACAACAGACGATTACCTGCACTAGATTGGTCAGCACACCCATCCACGCATGATCCGCGCGCGGACGGCCGAGTCGTGCGACCGCGGCCGAAGGGGTGGCGTCCCGCTTCAGGCAGTCCTTACCTCCAGGTTAAGGGTGTGCCCCGGCCGGTGCGCACCAGGGCGGCCGGGCCCCGGCGCAGGCCAGACCGGGCGAGGAAGGCATCGGATTCAGATAGTCATGGGATGTTTCCAATCCCGACAGCAGGGCCCGAACATCACGTTCCGATCACATATCTCCCACTCCTCCCCCGAACACCGCAATTTCTCCGAAAACTAGGGAGGAAACGGACCAACTCGTGCACACTAGGGGATCAAACGCCCGCCGCCCCCTCACTCCAGGCGGGCACGATTGGGGGAATGTGAAGGTGGAACGAGCAAGCGAACGCCTGTTGACCCCCGGGGAAGTGGCCTCACTCTTCCGGGTTGATCCCAAGACCGTCACCCGCTGGGCCGCCTCCGGGCGTATCAGCAGCATTCGGACCCCCGGCGGGCACCGCCGTTTCCGGGAGTCCGAGGTACGTGCCCTCCTGCTCGGGGAACCGAGCGAGAGCACCACCTGACGGACCGTTCAGCACGTCTTCTACGGCCCCGGACCCGACGATCCGCGCGGCCTCCCGCACCCCTGGGCCGGTGCCCTCGGCTGTGGGGAGTCGACAGCAAGAGTTAGGCTGGAACCATGGTGTGGCTTGGTGGCCTGATCACGCTCGTATCGATCGTTCTATGGGTGTACGCGTTCTTCGACGCGTTGACCAGTCCTGCCCAGGAAATACGGAACCTGCCCAAGGTCCTGTGGCTGGTCGTCATCGCGCTGTTCATGCCCGTGGGTTCGATCCTGTGGCTCTTCCTCGGCCGTCCGCGCCAACCCTCGGCCGTCCAGGGAAACGCGCCCTCCCCGGCTCAGGCCGCGTCCGCGGACGACCTTGACCCGTCGGACTTCGCACAGCCCTCGGACAGCCCGCACCCGCTGGGCCCGGACGACGATCCCGAGTTCCTCCGCCACCTCAAGCGGCGGATCGACCCGGATGAGTGATCCGGCCGGGCCGAACAGCTGAGCAGTGCGCCTCATCGGTACCGCTGAGTGCGCACGGCCGGTTGGGGCTTCCTCGGGACTTCATATAGACCACGCACGGTGGGGCCGTACTCGTTCGGGTACGGCCCCACCGTCGTCTCACCGCTCTTCAGGGCAACACCTGGGACTCTCCCAGGCCCGCGGGCCCCACAGGAACCGGGGTCTGCGGGGAGCGGGCCCAGGGGAACCGGGCGCCACCGCGACCTACAGGAGCAGCCCGGCCCCCACGCTCCGCGGCAGACCGCGGACCGCTTCCACCGGCTCCACCTCGTTCACCAGCTGCGGCACCCAGGTCAGCTCGGTCCCGAGCTCGCTGTCCGGGAACCGGGCGTTGTGCTCGGCGACGAGGTCGACCTCGTCGAGGCGCCCCTGGCCCTCGTCCAGCAGCACGTTCCCCTGCTCCACGATGTCCGTGCCGCCCCAGTTGTACAGGAGCTCGCCGGCCTCGATCCCGTCGCGCAGGTCGAAGATGTTGTTCTCCGCGTAGAGGTGCGACTCGATCCCCACACCGAGGCTGTAGCCGTAGAGGTCCGGGTCCTCCACCGTGTAGTAGTTGTTGTGCACGTGCACCTGGCCGTAGCGGACGCGCGGTGCCCGCTCCCCCAGTCCGTCGAAGTGGTTGTGCCGCCAGGTCACCCGCAGGTACCCGCGGTCACCGGTCGCACTGTCGTCGTTGCCCAGCAGCATCGCCTTGTCGCGCCCGTCGAAGTGGTTCCGGGAGACCGTCACCAGGTCGGCGGCGCGCACGATGTCGAGCAGTCCGTCGTGCACCTCGAACTTGCGGCCGAAGTACTCGGGCAGCTCGGTCCCGGGGTTGTCCCCGTCGTCGAACGTGTTGTGGTCCACCCACACGTTGGTGGAACCGGAGACCTCCACCTGGTCGTACTCGGAGTTCCAGTTGCCGCTGTCACCGTCCCCGGGATCCCAGCCGGGGAAGCAGTCGTGCGTGTCGGAGAAGCGCAGGTTGCGGAGGATGACGTTGTCCACGTCCCGGACCAGCAGGTTCACCCCGCTGAGGGTGGGCTCGTCACCGATACCCACCACGGTGGTGTTGGAGCCGACCTCGACCTGGATCTGTTCGGCCTGGACCTCGGCGGAGGCGAGCCGGGCGTCCTCCAACGGACCCTCGACGTCGTCCCAGCCCCACTCTTCGGGGTCGTAGGTGGCGAGGTAGTCGTCCAGGTTGTAGCCGTCCTGTGCATAGTCATCACAGGTCAGAGCAGTACCGTCCGGGGCCGTGTTGCCGTCGATGTGGCCCTCGACGTAGACGATCTTCGGGGTGTCGTCGTCCTGGTCACCGACCACTTCGCGGAACTCCTCCATGGTGGAGACCACGTGGACGTCCTCCGGTTCGGCCTCGGAGCCGCCCGTCGTGCCCTCCCCCGCTGAGCCCCAGCCGTCGCCTTCGGCCAGGGTCTCCCGGGCGATACCGCGCGGATCGACGTCGGGGTCTGCTCCGGCGGGGGCCACGGTGGCGGCGACCATCACGGCCGCCAGGGCCAGGATCGGGACGGTCCTGGGCGGGACGAACCTTCGCATGGCGTCTGCTCCTTCGGGGGGTTGAGCACGGAACTGCAAACGTTTGCAAAAATCTCTCGGAGCAACCGCATCCACGTCAACCCTCCTTCCGATTACTTCTTCGGAAAAGGGCCGGAAAACCACGCAAATGATCAGATAGTGGAAGAAAACAGGCAGAGTTCAACCCACCCTAATAAGCAACAAACGGTTGCCGTACTCTCGTGTCACTCACAACCGTCAGCGGAACGGAGACCCCTTGACCGTCACCATCAGGGATGTCGCGCGGGTGAGCGGGGTCCACGTCTCCACCGTTTCCCGGACCTTCTCCGCGGCCCACCTCGTCAATCCGGACACCCGCGCCCGGGTGCTGGCCGCGGCGGACCAGCTCGGCTACCGGCCGAACCGGGCGGCGCGGGCACTGTCCACACGGCGGACGGGCAACCTGGGGCTGATCGTCGCCGACATCGCCAACCCGTTCTTCCCGCCCCTGGTGAAGGCGGCCCAGGCCCAGGCCAGGGAGCGCGACTACCACGTCTTCATCGCCGACACCGACGAGCAGGCCCGGGTCGCGGAGGAGCTGGTCCGCTCCATGGCCCAGCAGGTGGACGGCGCCCTCCTCGTAGCACCGCGGCTGACCAACCGCACCATCACCGAACTCGCGCGCGACCTTCCGCTGGTCGTCGTCAACCGGCGGCTCCCGGGTGTCTCCGGTGTCCTGATGGACGTCGGCTGCGGCGCACGTCGGGCCGTGGACCACCTGCTCGACCTGGGCCACCGGGAGATCGCCCTGGTGACGGGCCCCCGGGCCGCCTGGACCAGCAAGGAGATCGAGCGGGCGGCCGAAGGGCTCGCGGACGACCGCGGTGTCCTCCTCCAGCGGATCGGCCCCAACCCGCCGACCGAGGAGGGCGGCCGCGCCGCCGCTGCGGAGGTGGTGGCGAGCGGAGCGACCGCCGTGTTGGCCCACAACGACCTGGTGGCCTTCGGCCTGGCCCAGGCCAGCGCCGAACTGGGCTTGTCCGTCCCCAGCGACCTCAGCGTCGTCGGTGTGGACAACAGCCACGTCGCCCGCTACTCCAGCCCTGCCCTGACCACCGTCGACATGCCGGTGGCGGCCGCCGGACGCGGAGCGGTGGACCTCCTGCTGCAGGCCGTGGCCGACGGCGGCACACCGGGCACCGTCTCCTTGGAGACCGGGCTGGTCGTACGCGACTCGACCGCGCCGCCCAGGGAGGACGGCGCGGTCGGATAACGCGGGGAGCGGGGCCGATCCGGTCGACCGCCCCGGTCCAGGCCCTGCCTAGGCGTAGGAGTGCAGACCGCTGAACATGTAGTTCACGGCGAAGAAGTTGAACATGACGGTGAGGAAGCCGATCACGTTGATCCAGGTCGCCTTCGGACCGCGCCAGCCCCCGGTGGCACGGGCATGGAGGTAGGCCGCGTAGATCACCCACGTGATGAAGGACC
>NZ_BAAHAR010000042.1:0-77462 GCF_054777395.1 Nocardiopsis oceani | reverse complement strand
CCGGTGACGTCGGGGGCGGCATCGCGCTCTCCGGCCTCGAAGACGGTGGCGCTGCCGTCGCCGGCGATGAAGCGGTCCTCCTCGTCACCGGACTCGATCTCGGTGCCGCCGGCACAACCGGACAGGGCGATAACGGCGGCCAGCGCGGCGGCCGACAAGGGCGGCACGGCACGGCGGCGCCGCGTACCTGTGCTGGTACTGGGCATCGAGGGGACCTCGCGAACGGGGTGTGAACAGGGCGGACTACAACAACGACAAAGTGTAGTAGATGCCCTGGAGACCCTTTCGCCACCCCACGCCAAGGGGCGTTAGGCCCGGGTGCGGGGTGTCCCATGGCAGGGGTGCCCCGTGACGGGAAGAAGAAGCCCGGGTCGGGGATGTCCCGTGACGGGAACGGTCCAGTGGCGGGGGGTATCCCGGCGGGGCGATGGTGGGGAATCACCGCCCCCCGGTTTCGGCGGACCGGGCGCTGGGCGTGTCGCCCCGCACCCGGGTCCGGCCCGGCCTGGTCAACCAGCCTCGACGAAAGCCTCGCGGAGGTAGTCGTGCACGGCTCGCTCGGGGACCCGGTAGGAACGCCCCACGCGAATTGCGGGGAGATCTCCCGAGTGCACCATTCGGTAAACGGTCATCTTGGACACACGCATGATCGTGGCGACCTCCGCCACGGTCAAGAACCTGACCTCTTCGAGAGGCGGCTTGCTCCCGTTCATCTTTCGACGCCCTCATTCCCGGACGTGAGCATTTGTCTACCGTTCAGCCCTGGCGTGCCTTCCCGGTGGTTGGGCGACCCCGGCTAACCCGCGCCCGTCCCACCGACACGCCAGCGTGTCATGCTGTCACTACTGACACGTCCGTTTTCAGAGTAGAGCCGAGTTCCCGTCTATGGAAGGTCGATTGGGCTGTCTTCGGGGCTATGCGTTGACTGCGGGGCAGATGATGTTTAACGGTGGGTATAAATGGTCTGCCCTACTCAAAGTAGGTTGGCCCGCGCCAGAACGTAATCGCGCAGCGGAGCGTAGTCCTCGGTCAGATAGCCATCGTCCAAAGGCACCGTGACCAGTAGTTTTCCTTCGTGCTCGGCGAGAAAAAGCGCCGGGTCGTTGCAGTCGGCGAAGCCCATCGTGGGCACCCCGGCCTCCCCTGCCGCCCCCGCGAACCCGTGGTCCGCGATGACCAACTGCGGCCATGGTTCACCACGGTCGGTGAAACCGCTGAGGATGGCCCGCATCGCGAAGGGGTGGTGGCTGTGCCGTGGGAGGTGCCCGTCGGTGACGATGGCCACGTCGTCCTGCCAGACGACGATCCGCCGGTTCGGAGGCCGCTCAGTGGTCACCTCGTAGGAGTAGCCGCCCGCCGCGGTGAGAACCGTGCACCCGCGCGCCGCCAGCGCGTCCTTCCAGACCTGATACGTCTCCAGGAGGTTGCGCGGGTGGCCGGTGGCGAACAGGACACTCTCCCGGCGCTCGGCGGCCAGGGCCAGCCGGTCGGCGAAGGCCTCCAGTGCGTCGATGGTGAGGTCGGGGTCGATCGTGTCGATTCCCCAGACGTACTCCTCGTCGTCCACGACACCGCAGCGCTTGTTCATCAGGCCGAGCACTTCAGAGAACGTCCAGTCGTTCCCGAAGGTCAACCCGAACTGGTGGTACGGGTCCTTCTGGACCAGCCTCCGGTAGTGCCGCAGGTTGTTCTGCCGTGGGGTGTCGACATGCCCCGCGATCCCCGTGCGAACCAGATAGGTGATGAGTTCAGCGCGTGTCGGCGGCGTCACCTGCGTTCCCCTTCCTCTCCTGGGCAGCGAGCCTACGACACGCCGTGTAGCCACCACGACGCCTGCTCCTGTTCGCCCGGCATTCACCGTCGTCCTACCCATTTGGCGCGCACCACGCGATCATCGCGAAGAATTGACCACTGTGTGATCCGCGGCGGTTCCGTCGGTCTACCGATGAGGGGCCGGCAGAGCGGAGATTCTGGGCTGACGGTCGGTTCGGGGTGACGGGTCAGAGGGTCGGGTCGATCCCGTGGCTGGGGAAGACAGCGGTACGGGTGGCGTGGATGGCCCGGTCGACGGGGTCACCTGGATCGTAACCGTGCTCGAAGGGGGTGAAGGAGACCTCGCGCCCGTCGGTCATGTAGAGCGGGGCCAGCTCACCGGTGCGCTCGCGCACGAAATCGCGCCAGCCCTGCGGAGTCTCGCTGTCCGGGTCGATGGGGGCGCCGGCCGCCTCCGAAAGCAGGTGGGTCCAGGCCCTCGGAACGACGTGGACGAGGCCGTAGCCGCCACCGCCGAAGAGGAGCCAGCGGCCGCCCGCGGTCTTGCGCGCCAGCTTGTGGAGTTCCTCGTAGGCACGGCGCTGGCCGTCCACGCTGAGCGTCAGGTTGGCCAGGGGGTCGAGGGCGTGTGTGTCGCAGCCCTGCTGGGTTACCAGGATCTCGGGCTGGAACTCGTGCAGCAGCGGCGGCACGACCGCGTCGAAGGCGCGGTGCCAACCGGTGTCGCCTGTACCGGCGGGCAGGGCGACATTGACCGCGTACCCCTCGGCGCCGGGTCCGCCGACCTCCGAGGCCTGGCCTGTGCCCGGGAAGAGGGTCACCGGCGACTCGTGGAGGCTGATGGTGAGGACCCGGGGGTCGTCGTAGAAGGCGTTCTGGACGCCGTCGCCGTGGTGTACGTCCACATCGACGTAGGCGACGCGCTTGGCACCCTGTTCCAGGAGCCAGGCGATGGCCAGCGCCGGGTCGTTGTAGACGCAGAAACCCCACGCGTTGCCGTGCATGGCGTGGTGCAGCCCGCCCGCGATGTTGGCGGCGTGCGCGCTCTGTCCGGTCCACACGGCCTCGGCCGCGGCCACGGAGGCTCCGGCGATCAGCGCCGAGGCGTCGTGCATGTCCGGGAACACGGGGTTGTCGGTGGTCCCGAGCATGTGTGTGTCGTCGGGCTCCAAGGTCTGCCCGGCCCGCTTCACCGCCTTGATGTACTCGGGATCGTGCACCAGGGAGAGGAGCTCGTCGGAGGCGGGCTCGACGTCGATGAGGTCGACCCCCGTTCCGTCGAAGACGCCGAACTCACGGCTGAGCGCCATGGTCAGCTCGACTCGGATCGGTGCCATCGGGTGCTGCGGCCCGAAGTCGTAGGCGGTGAGTCCGTCGTCCCATGCCACCCGAAGCGAGCAGGACGTGCGCCCTCCCATGTGGTGACCCCCGTTCCAGGTGTGTGTGCTCCGAAGCACACAGTACGCAAAACCGGCGCGCGGGCAGAACCCCGGGGGGTGCCCGGCTGGAACGGCCGCGGCCCCGGAGGGGCTTCCCTCCGGGGCCGCGGGTCCCGCCTCCGAGGCGGTGCCGCTTCCGCTGGCTACTCGTTCTCCGTCTGGAAGTAGCAGGACCGGTAGGTCTCCCCGGCCTTCAGTTCCTTGGTTCCGTGCAAGGGCTGGTTCAGGAAGCCGCCTTCGGTCGAGGTGATCATCATCCGGTACTCGCCCGGGTCCAGCTCGACCTCCATGACGTGGCCGTCGTCGAAGCAGGAGTTGTCGGACGGCGGCGAGCTGAGAACCGAGCAGTCCTCACAGGGGTCAGTGAACTCCTCACCGTGCACCGCGTCCGGACCCACGAACATGAAGTGCATCTCGTCCGGCGAATGGTTGGTGAACTCGATGGTCACCTTGTCGCCGCCGCCGGTGCTGTAAGGGCTCATGTCCTCGATCGAGGCTTCACCGAAGGTGGTCTGGAGGTCCATCTGGTCCTCCAACTGCCCGGCTCCGGTGTGCCTGACCAGGTCCTCGACGTCGTCGGCCTCGTGGTCCGGGTACTCGGCGGTGAGGAAGTCCGTGCTCTCCTCAGCCCCCTCGTAGTCACCCGAGTCGACCTGGTCCCAACCGCAGTTGAGGGCAGCCTCGGGGCGCTCCTCCTCGATGCGGTCGACGACGTCGGGGGCCTCGTTCCAGCTGAGTCCGTCGAACATCTCGATCTGGTCGAAGGCCGAGCACCAACTCTCGTTCGCGTAGTCGCCGGTGGCCAGGTCGTAGAGGTCGGTCAGGGCGCCCGGGACCTCCTCGGCCGAGGGGGTCTCGGAGAAGTCCTCGGCGACGGAGGTGTAGGTCTCCTGCGCCTGGCGGAAGGTCGCCTCGACATCCTCGGTCACGTCACCGTTGTAGGCCTGGTCGGCCTCGTCCGCGAGCTGGGAGGCGTAGTCGAGGTGGATCTCGGCGATACTGCCGTCGGTGTCCTCCCAGCGGGAGCCGGCGTGCTCGAAGTAGTCGCCGTAGGACTCGAGGGCGTGGTCGTAGGACTCGTTGGCCACGTCGGACTGGGCGCGGCGCAGGATCTCACACGCCTCGGCGCCGGAACGGGCCCGCTCCATGAGCGCGGGGGACATGGAGAGCTGGAAGCCGTTCTCCACCTGTTCGTAGCCGTCGATCGCGGTGTCGCAGTCGCCGCTGGTGTGCGCGGCCTCGGCGACGCGGTAACGCCACTCCCCTGTCTGCCAGACCCCGGTAAGCGAGGCGATCAGCCCCAGGACGAGGCAGGCCGCAAGGATGAGCGGCATGGGCTTGGCGGACGGCTGCTCGCCTCGGGCCAGGAGCTTCCGGTCGTAGTGGCGGCCGACCAAGAGGCCGACGGCGGCCGTGACCAGGATCCAGGCCAGGAGCGACGGGGCCCAGACGACCAGGTTGTCCGCGGCTCCCATGAGGGCGGCGGTGACCAGCAGGCCGATGGTGACGGCCAGATTGATCCCGAAGAACAGCCAGTTGCGCAGGTAGAAGAAGCCCGCGCCGACACCGGACAGGTTCAGGAGCGCCGCGCGCAGGCCCGACTTGGACTTGAACAGGCCCAGCGGGGGCAGGGGCGGCGGGGGACCGCCGAACTGCCCCGGGGGCGGACCACCCGGAGGCATACCTCCAGGCGGCGGCCCCCCGGGGGGCATGCCGCCCGGAGGCGGACCACCCGGAGGCATCCCGCCCGACTGGGCTCCGGCGGGGGGCATGCCGCCCGGAGGCGGGCCACCGGGGGGCGGTCCGACCGGGGGCTGACCGCCAGACGGGGTTCCACCCGGGGGCGGACCGCCCGGAGGCATACCTCCAGGCGGCGGCCCGACCGGGGGCTGACCGCCAGACGGGGTTCCACCCGGAGGCGGCCCGACCGGGGGCTGACCGCCAGACGGGTTGTTGGCTACGGGGTTGCCTCCCGTGGATGAACCCCCGACAGGACTCTGCGGACCGCTCGGGGGGCCGGGCGGCGTCGCGGCAGGCCCGGGCTCACCGGGAGGACGGGACGGGTCCGAAGGGGGTTGAGGAGAAGTCATGAGGCCCCGGAATCAGAAGAAGGGGAAAACGTACACAGGTGGGATATCAGGGGAGAAATCCCTTACCCCGACCTTATTCACCCGGTGTGACGCCGCGTCCGGGGCCCGTGATCATGAGCGACGTGAACTTTTTCAGTGATCTACACCACTCTCCCGAGGGCTAGCTCCCGGAGAGCTCCCGACTCCGGTCCCGGGCGGCCTCGATCGCGTCGGTGAAGGCGGTGCGCACGCCGTGTCGCTCCAGCTCACGCAGGGCGGACGCCGTCGTGCCGCCCGGTGAGGTGACCGCCTCGCGCAGGACGACGGGGTGCTCACCCGACCCGTCCAGCATGGCGGCGGCTCCGGTGATCGTCTGCCCCACGAGCCGCTGAGCTGTGACACGCGGCATACCCATCGCCACACCCGCCTCGATCATGGTCTCGGCGATGAAGTAGAAGTAGGCCGGCCCGCTGCCGGAGATGGCGGTGACCGTGTCCATGTGCTGCTCGCCGACCCGGATCACCTCGCCGACCGTGCCCAGCAGCTGCTCCGCCCGGTCCAGATGGGCGGGTCCGGTGTGCGCCCCGCCGGAGACGGCGGTCATTCCCTTGCCCATGAGCGCCGGGGTGTTGGGCATCGCGCGCACCACCGGTGTCCCCGAGGGCAGGTGGCTCTCCAGGACGACAGTGGTCAGCCCGGCCGCCACCGAGACGACCAGGTGTTCCCGGGACAGGTGCGGAGCGATGTCGTCGAGCAGGGCGAGCATGTCCTGCGGCTTCAGGGCCAGCAACAGGGTGTCGGCCCGCTTGGCGGCGTCCGCCGCGGGGACCGTCTCGACCCCGTAGCGGCCGCGCAGCTCCTCGGCGTGCTCTTCGCGCGGTTCCGTGACGAGAACGTCCCCCGGGGTGTGGCCCTGGGCCAACAGCCCGGCGAGCAGCGCCTCGCCCATCTTTCCTGCGCCGATGATCGCGATCATGTGGGGTCCTCTCTGCGGATCCCCTCCACGCTAGCCGCCCTGGGCAGCTCGGGCGGACCGGTTGTCTCAGAAGGTGGACAACCGTTCCGCCGCCGGCTCCTGCCTTACCGATCGGCGCCTGCCGGTCGGTCCACACCGATACATCCCTGCGGGTCAGTCCTGGGCGGTCAGTCCTTGTCGCGTGCCCCCTCGTCAACCGATCCGGCGGGGTCGACCGAGAAGCGCCGGGGAGGGGACTGGGGCCGCCTGCGGAGCAGCGCGATGCGCTCGCGGCGGTCCATGGCGGGTTCCGGGCCCGCGGGGCCCTGCGCGAAGTGCAACCGGGTGAAGGCCAGGGCTTCGGCCAGCTCCCGCATGCGGGCCTGGCGGTCGGGGGCCTTCCGGGTACTCACCTCGAGAACGAGCTGGCCCTCGTAGCCGGTGCCCGCCAGGTGCTCGAGGAGTTCGGCGACGGGTTGGGTACCGCGGCCGGGGATGAGGTGTTCGTCGAGGTTCTGACCGCCGAGACCGTCGGTGACGTGCACGTGGGACAGCCGGTTGCCCAGCCGCTTCGCCATGTCCATCGCGTCGGACCCGGACATGGCGGTGTGCGAGAGGTCGAGGGTGACGTCGGGGTAGTCGCGGTCGAGCGGGTTCCAGCTCGGGGCGTACGGGACCACCTCGCGGTCGCGCACCCGCACCGGATACATGTTCTCCACGGCGAAGACCACGTCGGTCTCGTCCTGCATGCGGGCCACGCCGCTCTCGAAGTCCCGGGCGTACTCGCGCTGCCAGCGGAAGGCGGGGTGCACCACGACCGCTTTGGCGCCCAGCGCCTCGGCCATCTCCTTGGAGCGCAGGAGCTTGCCCCAGGGCTCACGCCCCCACACCCGCTGGGTCAGCACGAGGCAGGGAGAGTGGACTGCGGTGACGGGCATCTGGTGGTAGTCCGAGAGGCGCCGCAGGAGTTCGGTGTCCTGGCTGGCCGGGTCGGAGGATACGAGGATCTCCACACCGTCGTACCCCAGCTGCGCGGCGATCTCGAAGGCGGCCGGGGTCTTCTCCGGGTAGACCGACGCCGACGAGAGGACCACGGGCGCGTCTGGGACCTGGATAGGGCTCACGGATCCAGCCTATGCGCTTCGCGTGAACTTGTGGCGCCCGTCTTCACGCCCGTGGCGTGGCGCGCGGGGCCGCACACCGCTCACCTGCCGCACCCCCTGCGACACGAAGACGGCCGCTCCCCCGGGTCACGGAGGAAGCGGCCAGCCAACGAAGAGTCGTGGGGCGCCGTGGCGCGTTGGTTCGGTGCCGGGTCAGAGCCGCACGGCACCGGCGAGGTTGTGGCGGGTCACGTCCCGCTCCCCGATGGAGCCCCCGGAATTGGGCGCGTCGATCATGCGGTCTCCCCCGAGGTAGATCGCGACGTGGTAGGCGTAACCGCCCCCGTCGGTCCAGTAGAGGAGGTCACCGCGTTCGGCGTTCGCGTAGGTAATCCGGCTACCGGCGTTGACCTGGTCCTGCGCGATCCGGGGCAGGCTCACACCGGCCTCACCGTAGGCGTGCTGCACCAGGCCGGAGCAGTCGAAGGAATCGGGGCCGGTCCCGCCCCAGGCGTAGGGCTTGCCCTTCTGCGCCTCCGCGGCGCTGATGGCCTTCTCGATGGTGGCGGAGGAGTGGGCTTGGTGAACGCGGTCGGCGCTCTGTGCGCTCTCGGCCGCGGCCGGAGCGGTGTGCGAGGGCTGTGCGAGGGCGGGTGCTCCCCCGGCGGCCAGGGCGGCCGTCGCGAAGAAGGCGACGGCGAGTGCGCGCGGCGTACGGCGACGCGACCGAGTGGGCGAGGCCTGCCGCCCCGGGTCCGAGGTAGGACAGCAGGCCCGCGTTTGCTCGTGATGTCGCGGTAGTCGCATGACGAAGTTCTCCCTGCATGGTCTGTCGGGGCAGTCCGCGCCTCCGTGACGCGGGTCTCCTGGCCGCCGACTCACCACCATTCGTCACACAGACATCAAGTGAAGTCACTCTCTGTAGCGGTTTCGGTATCCAAAGACGGTAAAGACTGGTTGACCTCGGCGGACAAAACGGCCAGTGAACCATTAAGCGACCATCCACCACCGAGGCCGAACACCCAGCGCTACGGAGAGGGAACGCCGAGGGCGGAACGGACGAAATCGGTCGTAGCGGCCATCCCCAGGTTGTTCGGGTGGACCGGCGCACCGTCCTCCGGGATCAGCCCTTCGACCCACCGGGTGTCGGAGCCCTCGCAGACGTCGTGGCCGCGCTCGAGGGTGTCGACGAACTCGGCACCGTGGGCCTCCGACTCCTCCGCGATCATCGCGTTGAGCGCCGTCTGCGCCTCATCGAGGAAGGGGACGTCACCGCGGGCGATGGGCGTGCTGGGCCAGCAGCCGCCACTCTCCGGCAGGATCTGCAGGTACCCCACGCTGAGGACCCTGGCGTCCGGGCTGCGCTCGGCGATGTCGGCGTAGACACCGGAGACCTCCTCCCGCAGGCCCTCGATCCGCTCGTCGAGCTCGCCGCCGTAGTGGTCCGCACAGGGGCTCCCCACCGGGTTGCCCAGACTCTGCGAAGCGCACTCGATGAGGACCTCGGAGAAACCGAAGTCGTTGCCCGCGATCCCCACCGTGACCAGGTCGGTCTCGGGCCGGAGCGCGTCCAGCTGAGGCGGTGTGTCGTCGAACTGGTCCTCGTAGAAGTCGTTCATCACCGCGCCCGAACAGCTCACGTCGGTGATCTCGGCGACCCCGATCTCCTCGGCGAGGCGTTTCGGGTAGTTGACGTCGGACTGCATGCAGCCCAGGAGCGGCATCCGCTCGCTGACCATGGGGCCGGCGACGAAGGAGTCGCCGAGTGCTACGTAGTGCTCGAACGCCGCCGTCTCAGCGGTCCCGGCCTCCGCCGCGGCCGCGGGCGCGGTGGCCAGTGAGACCCCCAGGACGGTGAGGGCCACCGGGGCGGTGCGGCGTGCGAGTCGGCGCAGTGCACTGGAACGGTCGTGGCTGTGGGGGGAGTTGGGGCCGGCGGGGGTGTGAGGGCTGGCGTGGGACCGGTGTGTACGGGACACGCGGGTTTCCTCTCTCCAAGGAGCGGGGCATCGGAGTGTTCGGACCCTAGGGAGCAGCTCCCTGAGAACCTTCTAACATGATTGACGAAACAAGTGACCTAACTCGTAGGTAACTTTCTTGTGCCCCCACCGGCACCACGAGTGGCCACCAGAACTGTCCTCTGGAAGCGCTAGCGTGGCGGCCATGGCAAAAGCGAAGACTTCGTTCCGGTGCGCCGAGTGCGGGTGGAGCACCCTCAAATGGGTGGGGCGCTGCGGCGAATGCCAGGCCTGGGGCACCGTCGAGGAGGCCGGAGCGCCCGCGCCCGCGGCCGTCGCGGCGGCCCCCGTGACTTCCCGGGCCCGCCCCATCACCGAGATCAGCGTCGAGACGGCCGAGGCGGTCCCCACCGGGCTGGACGAACTCGACCGGGTCCTGGGCGGCGGCGCGGTACCCGGCGGCGTGGTGCTGCTCGCCGGTGAACCCGGTGTGGGCAAGTCGACCCTCCTCCTGGAGGTGGCCGCGATTCGCGCGGCCGCGGGCCCCGTCCTCTACATCACGGGTGAGGAGTCGGCCGGACAGGTCCGACTGCGCGCCGAGCGCCTCGGAGCCCTCTCCGACAAGCTCTTCCTCGCCGCGGAGACGTCCGTGGCCACACTGGTCAGCCACGTGGAGGCGGTCGGACCCCGACTGCTGATCGTGGACTCGGTACAGACGATGGTGTCTCCGGAAGCCACCGGAATCCCGGGCGGTGTCACGCAGATCCGCCAGGTGACCGGCGCGCTCATCCAGATCGCCAAGGAACGCGGCATCGCCACCGTCCTCGTCGGCCACGTCACCAAGGACGGGTCCATCGCCGGCCCCCGCATGCTGGAGCACCTGGTCGACGTCGTCCTCCACTTCGAGGGCGAGCGCCACTCGCAGCTGCGCCTGCTGCGCTCGGTCAAGAACCGGTACGGCCCCACCGACGAGATCGGCGTCTTCGAACTCACGGAGAAGGGCATCTACGGGCTGCCCGACCCCAGCGGTCTCTTCCTCACCGAACGCACCGACCCGGTCCCGGGCACGTGCGTGACCGTCACCCTGGAGGGCCGCCGCCCCCTCATCACCGAGGTGCAGGCCCTCGTGGCGCCGACGCCACTGCCCGCGCCCCGCCGGGCCACCTCCGGCCTGGACACCTCCCGGGTGAACATGATCCTGGCCGTGTTGGAGAAGCGCACGGGCATGAAGCTGGCCAACATGGACGTCTACGCCTCGACCGTGGGCGGCGTGAAACTCGGCGAGCCCGCCGTGGACCTCGCCCTGGCCGTGGCCGCGGCCGGCTCCAATAACGACGTCGCGCTTCCCAGCGGGTTCATCGCCGTGGGCGAGGTCGGACTGGCCGGTGACGTCCGGGCGGTGAACGGGGTTCGGCGCCGGGTCGCCGAGGCGCAGCGCCTGGGTTTCACCGAGGCGGTCGTTCCCAAGCCGTTCGGCGACCCGGTCCCGGGCATCCGGACACACGAGGTGGAGGAACTGAGCGAGGCACTCGCCTGGGTCGAGGGGCGGCGCCGCCGGGGCACCAAGAAGGAGACGCCTGAAAGCTAGCCGCAGGCGGCCGGGAACAGGGGCCATGGGCTGCGGTCGATCTCCCTAGAAGTCGAAGACCGCGCCCTTGGTGGTGTCCAGGACACAGGCGTTGCCGAAGGTCTCCTCGTACTCCTCGTCACCGGTCGAGGTGACCGTGACCGGCTGGTAGATCATCGTGCAGGGGGCACCGGAGAAGTCGACCTCGGCGATGGATCCGCCGGCCTCCTCGATCGCCTCGCAGGCCTCCTCCGCTCGGGGGTGGGTGCCACCGGCCGGGTCGCACTCCAGCGCGGCCAACGAGCTCTCCCCTGTGGTCTCGTCGACGACCCGGAGCGTGTAGTGGGCACTCTCCGCGTAGGCGTGTACCGGGGCGGCCAGGGACAGGGCGACCGCGGTGGCCGCGGCACAGGTGAGGATGTTCCTCATGCGTTCACTCCAACAACTGTGGAATCAGATTCGCAACTTATGGTAATCACTCGACGACGAAGAGTCGTGGAGTTTGCGCGAAAGGAACCCCGCGCGGCGCGAACACCGCCCGGGGTCCGGGTCAGTTCTGGAGTTGGAGGACGATCTGGTCGACACTGCCGACGTGGTCGCCGTGCAGGTTGGCCGTGTACCAGCCGGCCTGGGCCTTAGCACTGCTGTCGCGGCAGTCGGTGAAGGAGCGGTCCCGCTCCCAGGTCAGGGTGTACTCGTGGGGGCGTCCCTGACTGAGCTGTCGCTCCTCCGTGGCGCCTCCCTCCACGCAGTCCGCGGTGGAGTAGACCCGGTCGTCACCGGAGTGCAGGCGCAGCTCCATGGCCTCGGGGCCGACGTCCACGGTGCAGGTCTGCTCGGCGATGTTGACCACGGTCACCTTGAACTCGGGGCTCGAGCCGCCGTCGTAGACCTCGCGGTCGCTGTCGGCCAGCTCGAAGGTGACGACGACGTCGTCGGGGCGGCAGGTGTCTTCGGGGCGCTCGGGAGCCGGAACGTCGGCCGAACCCTCGTCGGAATCGCCGTCCTCGGAGTTCTCGGCCTCGTCCTCATCGGCCTCGTCGTCGTCCTCGTCCTCGCCCTCGTCCTCCTCGGACGGGTCGTCCTCCGGTTCCCCGGTTTCGGGCTCGGAGGGCTCCTCGGCTGGGACACTGGGAGAGGACTCCGGCTCCTCCATACCGGCCTGCGAGTTCGACGGCTCACCCTCCTCACCAGACGGGCGGCACATATACGTGATCAGCGCGAGCAACAGCATCACACCGGCCAACACGAAGGCCCGTCGCTTCCAATACGTGTCGCGGCTGACGGGGGCTGGGTGTCCGGTACTTGACGCCATGGGCCGTAGTATTGCGGTTTTGCCTGCCACTCACCTACTCAACCCGCCGATTTCCCGTTAAAGATGAGCGATAACCCTTACAGCACCCCGGTTCTAGCGTGGTACGAGACCAACGCCCGAGACCTGCCCTGGCGCGCTCCGAGCGCCACTCCCTGGTCCGTCCTGGTCAGCGAGATCATGCTCCAGCAGACCCCCGTGGTCCGGGTACTCCCCGCGTGGGAGGCCTGGATGGAACGCTGGCCCACCCCCGCCCACCTGGCCAAAGAGCCCTCAGGCGAGGCGGTCCGGATGTGGAACCGGCTGGGCTATCCGCGCCGCGCCCTGCGCCTGCACGCGTGCGCGGTCGCCATCACTGAGGAGCACGACGGCGAGGTCCCGGACGACCACGCGACCCTGCTCGCGCTCCCGGGGATCGGTTCGTACACCGCGGCGGCGGTGGCCAGCTTCGCCTACGGCCACCGGCACGCCATTTTGGACACCAACGTGCGACGCGTCCTGGCCCGGGCCGAAACCGGGGTCGAGTACCCGCCGAAAACCCAGACCAAGGCCGAGTCCGCACTCGCGGAGTCGCTCCTGCCTCCGACAGCCTCCGTTGCGGCCCGCTGGGGCGTGGCCGTGATGGAGCTGGGCGCCTTGGTGTGCACCGCCCGCGCCCCGCGCTGCGCGGACTGCCCCATCGCGGGGCAGTGCGCCTGGAAGCTCGCTGGGAAACCCGCCTACGACGGGCCGCCACGCCGCGGGCAGACCTATGCGGGAACCGACCGGCAAGTGCGCGGCAAGCTCCTCGCGGTGCTCCGTGCTTCCACCGAACCCGTGGTCAAGGGGGACCTGGACGCGGTCTGGGACGACCACGTCCAACGGGAGCGGGCCTTGGACGCCCTGGTCTCCGACGGCCTGGTGGACCCCCTGGACGACGGCCGCTACGCGCTGCCGGGCTGACACCGCGGCTCTGCACCGCCGGGGTCGCCCGGCTCTCGGCCATGCGGCCCATAAGCGCGGGGACCACCCGCCCGCCTTCAAAAACGCGGCCCTAGTTCTCCGGTTCGAACTCCGGCTCGAGGTCCTCCGGGTCGAAATCGAAATCCTCAGGGTCGAAATCGGGGACCTCGACGTCAGGGACCTCGATGTCGGGGATCTCGACATCGGGGAGATCGTCAGCGCCCTCGGCGCCGCCCTCCTCGAACTCCGCCTGCGTTCCTCCGAAGGAGCCGCTGCACGGGCCCCCGGGCTCCGGGACGTCCTCGCTGCGCTCGTACTCGCGGAGGAACGCGTCCAGGCGTTCGTCGTCCGCACCTTCCAGCTGGATCTGAGCGCCCCAGGCCGAGGCGACCACGGGTGCGGGCAGGTCTTCCATCGGGCTGACGATCACGTAAGAGCCCGGTTCGTAGTAACCGTCCAGATCCCCGACCTCGGCCGCACCGAGTGCCGGATCGTAAGTGATCCACACGGCACCGTGCTCCTGCGAATGGACGGCAGCCTCGGACACCACCGGCTCGTCGTAGACCCCGCAGTCCTGCCAGACGGCGTAATGGTCCCCGCCCGCGGGCGGGTGCTGGTCGTAGTCGACGGTGGTCCCAGGGTCCACGTGGTCCTTTGTCACGCCCTCGAAGGTCTCCAGTCCTTCGAGGTCGGAACCGGCGCTCCCCCCGTCACCGGTCAGGAACACGACACCGACCACCCCGGCCACCAGGACGAGCGCCGCGGCCCCGCCGCCGAGCACCCAAGGCAGGGCGGAGCGGCGCTTCGGTTCGGGCCCCGGCTGCCACGGCTCACCGTACGGCCCCTGCGGCGGTTGCCCCGGACCCCAGGCCGGGCCTTGGGGCGGGTAGCCCTCACCGGGCGGAGGAGGCCCCTGGGGAGGGTACTGGCCGTGCGGCTGGCCCTGGGGCGGATACTGGCCGTGCGGCCCCTGAGGCGCGCCGTGCGCCCCGGGAGGGCCATGCGGGGGCGCCGGGGTACTGGGGGGAGGCCCCTGAGGCGGCTGCGGTCCGCCTTCACGGGGATCATTTGGATAGACCACGGACGGCACTTTAGCGTCCCCGAGCCCTTCTGCACTCCCCCGGCAACACGAACGGGGGCACCCCCGAAGGGATGCCCCCGCCACACTCGCGACGGCAGAGCCGCCGTTCAGCGTCGTTACTCGCCCTTGCCCGCGGACTCCACCTCCGGGGTGTCCGGCACCGAATCGGGCTTCGGCACACCCTTGAAGGTGAACTTGGCGTCGGTGCCCTGGCCCTCGGCGTCGATCACGACGATCTGGCCGGCCTTGAGGTCGCCGAACAGGATCTTCTCGGACAGCTGGTCCTCGATCTCCCGCTGGATGGTGCGACGCAGCGGCCGCGCACCCAGGACGGGGTCGAACCCGCGCTCGGAGAGGATCTGCTTCGCCTTCGGGCGGAGCTCGATGCCCATGTCCCGTTCCTTCAAGCGACCGTCCAGGCTGGTGACCATCAGATCCACGATCTGGAAGATCTCGCTCTCGGTCAGCTGGTGGAAGACGATGATGTCGTCCACACGGTTGAGGAACTCCGGCCGGAAGTTGGTCTTGAGCTCCTCGCTGACCTTGGCCTTCATCCGCTCGTAGTTGGTGTTGGCGTCGTCCTCCTTGGCGAAACCCATGGCCTGGCCCTTGGAGATGTCCCGCGTGCCCAGGTTGGTCGTCATGATGATGACCGTGTTCTTGAAGTCGATGTTGCGACCCTGGGCGTCGGTGAGACGACCCTCCTCCAGCACTTGGAGCAGGGAGTTGAAGATGTCGCTGTGGGCCTTCTCGATCTCGTCGAAGAGGACCACGGAGAACGGCTTGCGGCGCACCTTCTCGGTGAGCTGGCCGCCCTCCTCGTAGCCGACGTAGCCGGGGGGCGAACCGAACAGCCGCGAGACCGTGTGCTTCTCCATGAACTCGGACATGTCGAGCTGGATCAGCGCTTCCTCGTCCCCGAAGAGGAACTCGGCGAGGGTCTTGGACAGCTCCGTCTTACCCACACCGGACGGACCGGCGAAGATGAACGAACCACCGGGACGCTTGGGGTCCTTCAGGCCGGCTCGGGTACGGCGGATGGCTTGCGAGAGCGCCTTGATGGCGTCCTCCTGGCCGATGACCCGGCGGTGCAGCTCGTCCTCCATGCGCAGCAGGCGGGAGCTCTCCTCCTCGGTCAGCTTGAAGACCGGGATACCGGTGGAGGCGGCAAGGACCTCGGCGATGAGTTCCTCATCGACCTCGGCCACGACGTCCATGTCGCCGGCCTTCCACTCCTTCTCCCGCTGCGCCTTCTTGTTGAGCAGCTGCTTCTCGTCGTCGCGCAGGGACGCGGCCTTCTCGAAGTCCTGCTCGTCGATGGCCGATTCCTTGTCCCGGCGCACACCGGAGATCTTCTCGTCGAATTCGCGCAGGTCCGGCGGAGCGGTCATCCGGCGGATGCGCATCCGGGAACCGGCCTCGTCGATGAGGTCGATCGCCTTGTCCGGCAGGAACCGGTCGCTGATGTAGCGGTCGGCCAGCTGGGCGGCGGCGACGAGCCCGCTGTCCGTGATCGAGACCCGGTGGTGGGCCTCGTAGCGGTCGCGCAGGCCCTTGAGGATCTCGACGGCGTGCGTGACCGTCGGCTCGTCCACCTGGATCGGCTGGAAACGGCGCTCCAGCGCGGCGTCCTTCTCGAGGTACTTGCGGTACTCGTCGAGCGTGGTGGCGCCGATGGTCTGCAGCTCACCCCGGGCCAGCATGGGCTTCAGGATGGAAGCGGCGTCTATGGCACCTTCCGCCGCCCCCGCGCCGACGAGCGTGTGCAGCTCGTCGATGAAGAGGATGATGTCGCCGCGGGTGCGGATCTCCTTGAGCACCTTCTTGAGGCGCTCCTCGAAGTCACCGCGGTACCGGCTGCCGGCGACCAGCGCACCGAGGTCAAGCGTGTACAGCTGCTTGTCCTTGAGCGTCTCCGGGATCTCCTGCTTCACGATCTTCTGCGCCAGGCCCTCGACCACGGCGGTCTTACCCACACCGGGCTCACCGATCAGCACCGGGTTGTTCTTGGTACGCCGCGAGAGCACCTGCATGACGCGCTCGATCTCCTTGTCCCGGCCGATGACCGGGTCAAGCTTGGATTCGCGCGCGGCCTGCGTCAGGTTGCGGCCGAACTGGTCCAGCACCAGCGAGGTGGAGGGGGTCGACTCGGAGGAGGCACCGGTGGCCTGCGGCTCCTTGCCCTGGTACCCGTGCAGTAGCTGGATGACCTGCTGGCGGACGCGGTTGAGGTCCGCGCCCAGTTTCACGAGGACCTGGGCGGCAACGCCCTCGCCCTCGCGGATCAGACCCAAGAGAATGTGCTCGGTACCGATGTAGTTGTGACCGAGCTGCAGCGCCTCGCGCAGCGACAGCTCAAGGACCTTCTTGGCGCGCGGGGTGAAGGGAATGTGCCCCGACGGCGCCTGCTGGCCCTGGCCGATGATTTCCTCAACCTGCTGCCGAACCGCTTCGAGGCTGATACCAAGACTCTCCAGGGCCTTGGCGGCGACACCCTCACCCTCGTGGATGAGGCCGAGCAGGATGTGCTCCGTACCGATGTAGTTGTGGTTGAGCATCCTGGCCTCTTCCTGGGCCAGAACCACCACTCGCCGCGCGCGGTCGGTAAACCTCTCGAACATGTCTCGTCGCTCCTCTACAGAGCGGTCAGGCAGGGACGGCTCTTTCCGACCCAACTCTTCCGCATATCGGCCCCACAGGGATAACCGCCCCGGGGAGCACTGTCGCACCCGTCCAACCCCGTCAGCCGTTGCCGACCGGGCCGAACATCTCCCGCACGGCCGACCGCAGCCGTCCGTGCCAGAGACTTTCCCCGACGATAGGGCGTTCACCCAACATCCAACTACCAATTGCCGCGTCAGATTTCCCTGTACGCCGAAGGCGAACGGCCCGGGCACTCCCATCCATCATGAGAGTGCCCGGGCCGCACGTGCGCAAGCCGGATAATCGGCTCTTAGCGAACAAGCCGAAGACGTGTTGTTCTTCAAGCAGAAATTGCTCGAACCGCCGCAGGCGCACTGGGCACCCCGCGTGGCAGCTCCTCCCCGTGGCGCATCACGGAAGCCACGGCGACGGCGGCCGCGAGCACCACCGGGCCGGAACGCCCTTCGCCGTCTGGAACGGCGCAGAGGGCGTCGCGCCGGTTCGCACTCCCCCGGCCCCATGCTGTGATCCGGCCCCGCCGGGCTCAGCGTCCCCGATATCCCCTTGATCCCCGTGTCACGGGTTTCCGGTTGTCGCGGATGCCCCGTGTTCCGGGGACATCCGGCCCCAACCGGCCCTCGGGATGTTCGGGTTCGGGACGACCAGACGGAAGCGGGTCGAAATTCGATCAAGACCTGACAACATTTCGGCCGACCGGGGGCAGTGGCAAACCTAACCCTTGATGGCCTCATATTCGGCGACGATGGCGGCGGGGATACGGCCACGCTCATTGACGGGCTTCCCAGCGGCCTTTGCCCACGCACGAATCTCGGCACTGCGCTCACGGCTGGGAGCATTACGGCTTCCACGCCGAGCACCGCCGCGAGTCTGCTTCGTCGGGGCCTTACGGGAGGCGTCGACGAACGGAGCAAGGGCCTCACGGAGCTTGCCGGCATTACCCGCGCTGAGGTCGATTTCGTACGTCGATCCATCGAGACCGAACGTCACCGTCTCCTCGGCCTCGCCGCCGTCGAGGTCGTCGACCAGGAAAACCTGGACCTTCTGTGCCATGGAATCAAACCTTTCAGAAGAGCGGTGTCTCCACACCTGAATATAAAGCTATCTCGCGAGAACGCGAAAGACAATTCCCGGCGTGCCACAAATCACCCGGATCCGGTGAGACGGGATCCGGATCCGGCAGGCCGGGATTCGGGGTCGCCGGATCTGCGCGGGGGCGGCGAGTAGCCCGCACACACGTTCATCCCCGCACTGGGGCGCTCTGGCACCGGGATCAGACCGGCACCGTATCTAACGTCCGTCGGATTCGGTACGTTCCCTGCCCTCAATCAACGTCTCGTTCGACCCCTCGGCCTCCTCGGCCTTGGTGACACCCTTGTCGCCAACGGTGTCCTCGGTCTCCTCGGTGTCCTCACCGCTGACCAGGCTTCCGTCCATCCGACGCGGTGCCATCTCCTTGCGGAGCAGGGCGATCACGAAGGCGCAGAAGACGGACCCGACAACCACAGGCGGGATGAGCGCGGACAATACGTCGATCAGTCCAGGGGGAAGCACTGATGACAAAAAGTCACCCATCGAAGCGGCCTACCCTTCCCGGTTGTTACTTATTGCAGCAAATACCCGACTCAGTGTCGGGCCAGTCCTGGGGGATGGCGCTCCGGTACACCCGGGCAAACGCATACCAGACATCATAGACATCGTTTGCCCCCGGTTTGACACCCCACGTACCGAAGACGTCCCGGCAAAGCCTGTTGGCGACCAATGCCCGGTCGTCTGTTCCAGTGCCGCACGGGCCGGGGACACGGCACCGATCGGGTAGTCACCCGATCCCGAAATCACGGCCCTCAACGTCTCAACGTCACTTGGAACGATGGGTCTGGACGGACGCAGGTATACATTACCTGCCTCGTTCCACTCCCATACCACCCGGTGCAGTTAAGCGCCTACGGCGACTGGTGGATCAGACGGACCGATCGGACACTTAGGGGAAGCCCGTCCTATCCGGAACCCAAATCCTTTAGCCGAGAGTGCCTCCGGTGTCACCCTCGAGGTGCACAAGCATCCGGGTGTTCCCCAGGGTGTTGGGCTTGACCCGCTCAAGGTCGAGGAATTCGGCCACGCCCTCGTCATAGGAACGCAGTAGTTCCTCGTAGACCCGGAAGGAGACGGGTGTGCCCTGGATCGGGGCAAAGCCGTGTTTGGCGAAGAAACCGGTCTCGAATGTCAGACAGAACACACGGCGCACTCCCAACTCGCGAGCCGTGTCGAGGAGTTCGGTCACGATTCGGTGACCAACCCCGAAACCACGCAATGAGGGATCCACCGCGACGGTGCGCACCTCCGCGAGATCCTCCCAAAGGACGTGCAGGGCCCCGCAGCCGACCACGTGGCGCTCGCCCGCGGCGGGCGTCGGCGCCCCTTCAGGGCCATCGGCACCGCCCTGCGCATCAGCGCCGTTCGGCGTCTCAGGGCCGTTCTCCGCCTCAGCCACCCAGAATTCCTGGATGTCCTCGTAAAGGTTGACCGTGCTCTTGGAGAGCACACGGCGGTCGACGGAGTAGGTGTCGACGAGGCGGCGGATCTGGGTGACGTCGCGCGTTTTGGCGCGACGGATCCGAACATGACGAACGGGCATAGCCAGACCAGACTACGCCCACGCGGCCTCCCGCCGGAACGCTCTTCATCCGGTGGTCGGGAACGCGCTGCGCCCTGGGCCGGTATGCCCGCGGTGTCTCCCGGCAGAGCCGGGTGGTGTCAGGTCAGATGAGCTGACGCCTAGCGGCCCACACGACCGCTTCGATGGGTGTGTTCACTCCCAGGACGTCGCAGATGTTGCGAATGCGACGACGCAGGGTCCTGGCACTGAGTTCGAGGTGCCGGGCGGCCACCTCGGTGGTGACACCGGTGGCAATCTCGGCGAGCAGCTCCAGCTCCTCGTGACTCAGTTCCACCGGCGGGTAGGCGCCGTTGAGCGCGTGCTCACGCGAGCGCGCCTGCAGGGGGACCACGTTCTCCCGGTGCTCTCGCGCCGAGAGGGTGTTCTGGTCCTCAACGGTAGGTCGTACGAGTGTGGCCTGTTCCACTCCGTCCTCCCTCATCTATGTGAGTGCGGAACATCAACTCGTCACCGACTGATCAAGCGCACCCGACTGGCTGTCGGCGCGGGTGAGTCCCGGCACACCCGACACGCTCCCGGAACCCCTCTGGCACAGGGGTGGGAGTATGTGGGGAGCACAGGACACACACCCCTGACTGCTGCGGTCTGGGACGGACAGACCGCATCGAGGGGCGCGTGTGCGGAGTTTCACGGGCCTTCCTTGACCCGAACCCCTGCTCACCGTTGTTCTCGATCCACTTCGGCAAACTCGCGGACCAAAGCCCGCCCTCAGCACGCTAGGCGGCGGGGATGGTACCGTCAAGACCCCATAAATCACCATGTGTGGTTGCCAAATACCCGTGAGTGACATGTTCACTGGCTGGAAAATTTTCCTCATGCCCTGACCTGCGTAAACAACCTTCAACAAAGTGGCGAGATCCGTAGCCGATCTCCCAACGGAAAAACTCCGCTCTGACTCCGGAAATACCCACCCCTGACCGGGAGCTTGCCCCCTGTGCCCGTCAGGTGAGCAGCGACTCGCGCACTCAGCCTCATCCCCGCAGGTGGGACGCGTACACATCGGGGCCGCCGCACCTCGAGTGCGGCGGCCCCGTGTTGGCCTTTCGGTCATCCCACTATCGGGATTCGCCCTTTCCTCTTTTGCCCCAACCGGGGCCCAAGGTGTCCCTGCTAGTCCCCAGAGGGCTTCACGATCGGGAAAAGCACAGTTTCCCGAATGTTCTTGCCCGTGAAGGCCATGAGCATGCGGTCGATACCGACCCCCACGCCACCGCTGGGCGGCATGCCGTACTCCAGCGCGCGCAGGAAGTCCTCGTCGAGCTGCATCGCCTCTGGATCGCCCTCCGCGGCCATCAGAGACTGCTCGGTCAGGCGACGGCGCTGCTCGACCGGGTCGACCAGCTCCGAGTAGCCCGTGCCGAGCTCCATGCCGAAGCCGATCAGATCCCACTTCTCAGTGAGCAGCGGGTCCTCACGGTGCTGACGGGTGAGCGGGCTGGTCTCGACCGGGAAGTCGCACACGAACGTGGGCTGGACGATCGTGTGTTCCACCAGCTCCTCGAAGACGTGCTCGACGAGCTTGCCCTGGCCCCAGTCGTGGCTGTACTCGACACCCTTGGCCTCGGCCAGGCGACGGACCTCCTCGACCGGCGTCGCCGTGGTGACCTCGGCGTCCAAGGCCTCGGAGACCACCCCGTACAGGGTGACCCGCGGCCACTCCCCGCCCAGGTCGAAGGTCTGGCCGTCGCGCTCGATGGTGGTGGTGCCGAAGACAGCGCGGGCGGCGTCCTGGAGGAGCTCACGGGTCACCCGCGCCATGTCGCTGTAGTCCGCGTAGGCCTGGTAGAACTCCAGCATCGTGAACTCGGGGTTGTGCGTGGAGTCCGCACCCTCGTTCCGGAAGTTCCGGTTGATCTCGAAGACCTTCTCCAGGCCGCCCACAACCAGCCGCTTGAGGGACAGCTCCGGCGCGATGCGCAGGTACAGGTCCATGTCGTAGGCGTTGATGTGCGTGGTGAACGGACGGGCCGTGGCACCTCCGTGCACGCGCATCAGCATCGGGGTCTCGACCTCGATGAAGTCGCGGGTGCCCAGTCCATCCCGGATCGCCCGGATGGCGGCCGAGCGGCGGCGCACCATCTGCTGCGACTCGGGGTTGACGATGAGGTCCACGTAGCGCTGGCGCACGCGCGCCTCGGGGTCGGTCAGCCCCTTGTGCTTCTCCGGGAGCGGGCGCAGGCACTTGGCCGTCAGTGTCCAGTCGCTCACCATGATCGACAGCTCGCCGCGACGGGAGGTGATGACCTCACCCGTCACACCCACGTGGTCGCCGAGGTCGACATCGGCCTTCCAGGCGTCGAGGCGCTCCTTGCCGACCTGGTCCAGGGACAGCATGATCTGCACGTCCCCGGTCTCGTCGCGCAGGGTCGCGAAGCACAGCTTGCCGCCGGAGCGGTAGAGCATGACGCGGCCGGCGATGGCGACCGTGGCCCCGGTGTGGGTGTCGGGCTCGAGGCCCTGGTGTTTCTCACGCACGGGGCCGATCGACGTCGTCCGCGGGTAGGTCACGGGGAAGGGATCGGTGCCCTCCTCCCGAAGACGGTCCAGCTTCTGTCGCCGGACCCGCATCTGTTCGGGCAGGTCGTCGTAGTCGTCGTGTGCGTGATTCACGGGGCCGATCCTACCGGCGCCGGGGTCATTGGCCGAACCGGTCCGTCGGGCGGACCGAACGGAAGAAGCTGCACGCCCGTCACCCCCGCGTCCCCGATGTCAGCCGTGCATGATGTCGAGGATCTCGGCCGTCTCCTCCAGCAGCTCATCTTCGGTAGAGCCCACCTGGTCAGCGTGCTCGCCCGACAGGTCCCACTCACTGCCGTCCAAGGCGACAGTGACAATGGAGGCGCCGTCGGTGAAGACAACCGTCAGTCCCAGTGCGGTGACCGGCTGTTCCCAGTAGGCGTAGCCGTGCTCACCGAGATCGACCTCGTAGAGGGTGTGATCCTCAGCTTCGCGGTCCAGGCCTGTGTTGTACCTGGAAGCGACGTCGCCAACCCCGTCCTGGACACGGATGCTCAGCCTCCGGCGCTCGTCACCGTGCTCCCAGTCCCTGGCACTCTTGTCGGTGGTCTCCCAACGGCAATCGCTCGTGGTGGACGCTTCGTACCCCCGGGGCCCCAGGTCGGCGAAAGGGTCGTCGTACTCAGCACAGTCGTATTCGGTGCCGTCGGGTTGGGCCAGGGGCGGCAGGCCCAGGTCGTCGAAGGTGTGCCCCTCTCCGTAGACCGGCTCCTCTTCCGCCGCATCCGAAGTGGGGCGCGGTGCGGGGTCGGCGGGTTCGGAGCCGCCCAGCAGCGGCCGGAGGCCCAGCATGGGCCCGACGAAGACGAGCAGTACGACCACTACGACGACCGCCGCCAAGCAGCCACAACCGCCCAGCGCGAGGAACAGGGGAGCATTGGACTTCTTGCCACCACCGGCACTGTGCTGGCCCGGGTGTCCTGCGTACTGGCCCGGCTTCTGCGGACCGGCCCCTTGCCAGCCGTGGCCCTGCGGGCCGGGAGGACCCGGATGGCCGTGCTGGTGGTGGCCTGGGGAGCCCTGCCCTGGGTCGCCATACCCGCCTGGTCCGCCGGGGGGCTGGGGGTAGGACATGCGTGTACCAGGGCCTTTCATCGGGAGAGGGTTCGGGAGAGGCTCAGGGCCCGGGACAGCTTCTCACAGGCCCGCATCGAAAGACGTCATTCACCTGCGGGAACGCCTGGCCGACAGTGGCCGCAACCCCGTGGACCCGCCGCGGGTCAGCCCGCGTTGCGGTCGAAGACCAAGCGGAGTCCGGTCAGGGTGAGCCAGGGTTCGTGGACGTCGATGGTCTCGCACTCACCCACCACCGTCGAGGCCAATCCCCCGGTGGCCACCACCGTCGCGTCGTCGGGGTTCTCGGTGAGCTCGGCGACCATCCGGTCCACGATGCCGTCGACCTGTCCGGCGAAACCGTAGACGATCCCCGAACGCAGCGCCTCGGTTGTGTTCTTGGCTATGGCGGCGCGGGGTTTCACGATCTCCACCATGTGCAGCTGGGCGCCCCGCTGGGACAGCGCGTCCACCGAGATGTCGATGCCCGGTGCGATGGCGCCGCCCACGTACTCCCCCTTGGCGCTGACCGCGTCGAACGTGGTCGCGGTCCCGAAGTCCACCACCACGCTGGGGCCGCCATAGAGGTGGCTGGCGGCCAGCGCGTTGATGATGCGGTCGCTGCCCACCTCCTTGGGGTTGTCCATCCGGATGGGCACACCGGTCTTCACACCCGGTTCGACGATCACCGCGGGCAGGTCGCCGAAGTGGCGGCGGAACATGTCCCGCATCTCGTGCTGCACCGAGGGGACCGAGCAGCACATCGCGATACCGTCGATCTCTTCCAGCTTGCTCAGTGAACTCCCGTCGATGAGTCCGCGCAGGACCACGGCCCATTCGTCCGCGGTGCGCCTGGTATCGGTCCCCACACGCCAGTGTTCGAGAAGGTCGTCGGCTTCGAAGAGCCCGAAGACCGTCTCGGAGTTACCGACGTCGAGCGCGAGCAGCATTCTGGGGGCCTCACTGGTCGAAATGGTGTGTACCAAAGGAATCTTCCACCAAGTGGCCCTCTCACAACAGGTCGAGTGCGATATCCAGTGCCGGACTGGAATGGGTCAGGGCACCGACGGCCAGGTAGTCGACCCCGGTCCGGGCCACACCGGCCGCGACGTCGAGCGAGAGGCCGCCGCTGGATTCCAGGCGGGCGCGCCCGTCGACCAGGGCCACCGCCTCGGCGAGCTGGGCCACGGTGAAATTGTCCAGCAGGATCTCCTCGGCCCCCGCGGCCAGGGCTTCCTCGATCTGGTCCAGCCGGTCCACCTCGACCTCCAGTGGCAGATCCGGGAATCGCTCACGGATGGTGCGGACCGCCGCGCCCACCCCGCCGGCGGCGACCACGTGGTTGTCCTTGATGAGCCCGGCGTCGCTGAGGCTGTACCGGTGGTTCACTCCGCCGCCGCAGCGGACCGCGTATTTGTCGAGGGCACGCAGCCCCGGGGCGGTCTTTCGGCTGTCCCGAATACGGGCACCGGTGCCGACCACGGTGTCCACCCAAGTGCGGGTGGCGGTGGCGATCCCGGACATGTGGGTGAGCAGGTTGAGCGCCGTGCGTTCCGCGGTGAGCAGGTCACGGGTGCGTGCGGTCACGGTCATGAGCACGTCGCCGCGCTTGACCGCGTCACCGTCGTCCGCCGATCTGGAGGCCTCCAGCGCACCGTCGGCGACCATCCAGAAGACGAGTTCGGCGATGGGCAGGCCGCTGACGGTGCCGTCGGCCCGGGCGACCACGTGGGCGGTGCGGACCTGTTCCGCGGGGATGGTCGCCACGGTCGTGACGTCGATGCGGGATCCCGCCGTGAGGTCCTCCGCGAGTGCCCTTCGGACGGTGTCCACGTGGGACTCGTGCGGTGCAGTCCAGGGAAGGGTGAACTCGGCGCGCGCTTCGGGTGAGGGGTTCGGTCCCGCGAGGGGGAACGCGATGGCGTCGAGTTCGGCCACGAGGGCGGGCGGGAGAGCAGGCTGGGCGGTCTCGTCGGTGGTCACGATCGTGTCCTCTTCCAGTCGGACGACCACGGGCCGAACGCGCAGCTCGGGTCTGGGTTCGGGTGCGTCGGCGCGCTGGTGCGAGCCGCGGCTTTCGGTGCGGTGCAGCGCCGCGGCCGCCACGAGCCGGGCCACGGTGAGCAGGTTGGTGGCCTCCCAGGCGGCAACGTCGGGGGCCTCCGGCCCGTCCGGGGCAGCCAGCGCATCGAGCCGGGTGACGAGTTCAGCCAGGTCTTCGCCGGTGCGCAGCACCCCGGCGGAGCGGGACATCAGGGCGCGCACCGCGGTGGCCGTGGCTGGACCGGCCAGGTGCATGGTCGACCCCGTGGGCTCCGCCGAGCCCGAAGGGCGCTCCTGCTCCGCCGCGATGCGGGCGGCGATCCGATCAGCGTAGACCAGGCCTTCCAGGAGGGAGTTCGAGGCCAGGCGGTTGGCCCCGTGCACACCGGTGCGCGCGACCTCGCCCACGGCCCACAGCCCCGGCACGCCGGTGCGCCCGTCGATGTCGACCTCCACTCCGCCCGAGGCGTAGTGGGCCGCCGGTGCGACCGGGATGGTCTCGACGAGCGGGTCGATGCCGTGGGCGCGGCAGGACGCGAGGATGGTCGGGAAGCGGTGTTCCCAAGTGTCGCGACCGAAGTGGCGGGTCTCCAAGTACACGTGGTCGGTCCCCTGCTCGGCCATCGTTCGGGCGATGGTGCGGGCCACGACGTCGCGGGGCGCGAGATCGCCGAGCTCGTGCACACCCTCCATGATCCGATGTCCCGCGGCGTCGACGACGTAAGCTCCCTCACCGCGCAGCGCCTCTGAGATGAGGGGTTGGCGGCCCCGCGCCTCCGGACCGAGCCAGAGGACGGTCGGGTGGAACTGGATGAACTCCAAGTCGCGGAGGCGGGCCCCGGCGCGGGCCGCCAAGGCAAGTCCGTCACCGGTGGAGACGGGCGGATTGGTGGTGGCGGCGAACACCTGGCCCATCCCGCCTGTGGCCAGCACCACGGCGGGGGCCAGGACCGCGCCGACGCCGTCCCGCTCACCTTCGCCCATGACGTGCAGGGTGGCGCCGCGCACCTCACCCGTAGCATCGTCGCGCAGGGCGTCCAGGGCCACGGCGTGCTCTACGACCTCGATCCGTTCCTCAGCGAGGATCGCCGCCACGAGGGCCCGCTGAATCTCGACTCCGGTGGCGTCGCCCCCCGCGTGGGCCACCCGGTCGGCGCGGTGACCGCCCTCCCGGGTCAGGGAGAGCTCCCCCGAGGCGTCGCGGTCGAACTCTGCGCCGAGGCCGATGAGCCAGCGCAGCGCGTCGGGCCCTTCCGTGGCGAGCACGTTCACCGCGCGGGCGTCGCACAGGCCGGCTCCGGCCAGGAGCGTGTCGACCATGTGGGCGACCGGCCCGTCCTCGGGGGCCATGGCAGCGGCGATGCCGCCCTGGGCGTAGGCGGTGGAGCCGGTGGACAGCCGGTCTTTGGTGACGAGGACGACCCGGCCCGACGCTGTGCGCTGGACGTAGCGCAGCGCGGTGCTGAGGCCCGCGATGCCCGAGCCGATCACCGCGACGTCCGCGTGGACGGTCCACCCGGGTCGCGGTGCCTCGAGCCGGGTCTGTCTGACAGAACTCATCTGTGGGTCTCTTTCGCGCGTAGCCGCTGGGAGGGGTCGGACGGGCAGGGTGGGCCGGTACTGACGCGCCGGGGCCGGAGTTACAGGGTCACCGACACGTTGTCGATGAGTCGGGTGGTGCCCACCCGGGCTGCCACGGCCAGGACGGCGTCGCCTCGGTGGTCGTCCGCGGCCTCCGCGAAGGTGGCCGGGTCGACCAGGGCCAGGTAGTCGGGTTCGACGGGCGGGTCGGCCTTGGCCACGTCGTCCAGGACGGCGAGCGCGGCCTCGCGCACGGCCTTCGGCCCCGACGGCGCGGCGTCGGCGCCAGCGCGCAGCGCCCGGGACAGGGAGAGCGCGCTGGCCCGCTCCGCTTCTGACAGGTAGGCGTTGCGGCTGGAGGAGGCCAGACCGTCGGAGTCGCGCAGGGTGGGGATGCCGACGATGTCCACGGGGAAGTTGAGGTCGGCGACCATGCGTCGGACGAGGGCGATCTGTTGGGCGTCCTTGGCCCCGAACACGGCGAAGTCCGGGCGGACCAGGTTGAAGAGCTTGGCCACGACGGTGAGAACGCCGGTGAAGTGCCCGGGGCGGAAGGCGCCCTCCAAGCGTTCGCCCATGGCCCCGGCTTCGACGGTGACCATCTGCGGGGAGGGGTACATGGTGTCGGTCTCTGGGGCGAAGACGACGTCCACGCGCTCCGCGGCGCACATTTCGGTGTCCGCGGGCAGGTCGCGAGGGTAGCGGTCGAGGTCCTCGTCAGGGCCGAACTGGAGGGGGTTGACGAAGACGCTGACCACCACGGTCTCGGCACGCTCTCGCGCGGCCCTGATGAGGGTGCGGTGTCCCCCGTGGAGGGCGCCCATCGTGGGGACCAGGCCAACGGTGCCCGCCGTGTGGAGGACGTGGCGCAGTTCCTCGGGGGTGCGGACGATGAGGGGGCCATCGGCGGCGGGTCGCTGCGGAGTGGGTTCGGTCATCGATCATTCCCGTTGTGGTGTGCTGTGTCCGCGCACGGCGGCGGGCGCGGACCGGGTGCGACGCGCGGGTGGTTCCCGGTCGGGTTCAGCGCCGGAGGACGTCGAGCAGGCGCGCGGCGTCCTCGGGTTTGAGCATTCCGGCATTGATGGCGCGGTCGGCGGTGAGCCGCGCGAGTTCCACGTAGCTGGCCACGCTCTCGGGGGCGTTCTCGCGCAACTGCTCTATGTGTCCGGCGACGGTGCCGGAGTCGCCGCGCAGGACGGGGCCGCTGAGCCCGTGGATCCCCAGGCGCAGGGCGTTGTCCAAGGCGGCGCTGAGCATGGGCGCGAGCAGACGGCCGGGCTCCGGCACCCCCGCCTCGCTGAGCAGGGACGCGCTGTCCGCGACGAGGGTGACCAAGTGGTTCGCGCCCCCGGCGAGGGCCGCGTGGTAGAGCGTGCGCTTGTCCTCGGCGATCCACACCGGCTCCGCGCCCATCTCGACCACGAGGGCCTCGGCGATGGGACGGAGCTGGTCGGGCGCGGTCACTCCGAAGGCGCAGTTGGCGAGGCGGTCCACGTCCTCGTCCCGGCCCGTGAAGGTCATGGCGGGGTGCAGTGCCAGGGGAAGGGCCCCGACGACGGTGGCGGGGGCGAGCACCGCGTGGCCGAGGGCGCCGCTGGCGTGGACGAGGAGCTTGCCTCGGAGGTCGGTACCGGTGGCCGCGAGCCCTTCGACGAGATCCGGAAGGGCGTCGTCTGGCACGGTGAGCAGGACGAGGTCGCTGGCTTCGGCCACCTGAGCGGGTTCGAGGATCCGTGCGCTGGGCAGTCGCTCCTCCACACGGACCACCGATGCGTCGGAGACCGCGGAGGCCGCCACGACCTTGTGGCCGGCCCGTGCCAGGGCGACACCGAGGACGGAGCCGACCCGGCCGGCCCCGATGACGCCGACGCGCAGGCGGGCGGGGTGCCCCACTGTCGTCTCCATGTTCCGTGTCCCCTCGTGCTGCCGGTGCCTCCGTTACACGCGCACCGTCCTCTGAGCACACGATAGCCCTCCCCCAGCGGTGACCTGCCGCCCCGGGCCGCGGTAGGACCCTGGGCGCGTGGCGGGGTTTCGGACACGCGGACGGGGATGGGCGCCGTCGCCCACCCCCGCCTGTGTTCCATCGGCCGCGCCCTCACCGCCTGCTGGGCGGGGCGTCCGACCGGGTCTTAGTTCTGGATGATGACGCCCGTTTACGGTGAACCGTGCCAGCCTGCCTAGACCTCTGGGTAGCCATGTCTGCGAAGCAGGAACCTGCTGCCGCCGCGAGGCGGACAGCGCCACCAGACCCCGGTCTGGTCGGAATCCCTCTCACTTCAGGAGAGGGAGGAAGTCAAATAGGCGATGTTCCCACTGGCGTTGGAGCCGTTGCCGGAGGTCCAGGCACCGGCGTGCGCCGCCGCCGGCGCGGCGGAGAGGGGGATCCCGGCGGAGGTGCGAACCACCGCACCGGCGGCGAACGCCTTCTTCAGCACTACTTTCTCCTTCTGTGTCCGGGCGGGGGGCCGGCCGGACTCGCAGTGTTCCTTCCGTGGCACCTTGGGGGCGCCGAGAAAGAAGCTACTGGCACACAAGCCCCAAGAACATGCCTTGAGCTGCATTGATCACAGGACATCCACTGATGTTCACCATGGTTAGCAGACTTTCCCGGGCCCAACGGGACAAAGGGAGGGACTTCGCCGCTGCGCCCGTGCGCGCAGCGTCACCGCCATCCGGGGTTGTTGCCCGCCGCCAAAACGGGTTCCGAGTGAGCCCCTAACCAGACATCCGGACACACTCAGGCATAGAGCACACTCAGGCTCGGAGTGCGCTCGAGCCGGGCCGCAACGAATCCGGAGCGCGGCGGGCCCAGGGCACACGCAAGGGCGCCATCCCGTCGTCACGGAATGGCGCCCCTGAGCAGAAAGCTCGCTGACCCGTCCGGCTCGGTTCAGTCGGGACGTCTCCGACTGGACACCCCCGGCCCGGCCGGGCCGAAATCCGGGTTGTTACCAGTTCTTCACGCTGGCACCGGAGTCGGTGCAGTTGGCACCGGAGATGCCCAGGACGGCGACGGAGTTGCCGCAGACGTTGATCGGCGCGTCGACGTCCACCACGGCCTGGTTACCGCTCAGGATGCCGCCGTTGCCGGAGGTGAAGACGTTGCTGTTGGCCATGGCAGGAGCGCCGGCGAACAGGACGCTGCCAGCGGCAGCGGCGATGGCCGTGGCGGCGAGGGTCTTCTTCAGCATGAATTTCTCCCGTCAGACCGGTAGGCGGGGGGCGCCAACCGGTCGAAAACGTTGACGATGTGTATGACAGTGAACACTCATCGTGTTCGACCACCATTTAGCCATACTCGGTCGCCGCCCGTGACCAAAACACGGAACCGTTTTGCGGACCTGACCAGGAGGTATCACCATCAGTGAGCAGACATGTCGGACATGAAACCCGTAACTGGAACCACTTGAGCCCCGCAATGTGACACACGCCACATTCACTGCTCGGGAGTGTCGCCCGAGCCTTCTTCCGGTTCCTCCGCACTCCCCCGCTCAGCAGCCGCGTCTCCGTGCATGGTTGCCCGGGTCGCCCACCGTTCCGTCCCCGCCGTGGGCACTCGGGCCCTTCTTCCGTACTCCAGCAAGGCGTCCATGAATCTGCGCCCCTCGACCGCCTCACGGTCGGCGGCCCGTGCCGCCACCGGTCCCGGGGGTGTCTCCACGTGCACTGTGGCCCAGTCCCTCAGCTGGGAGAGCGGCCCCGACGACAGCCGCAGCACCTGCATCCGTTCGACCGGAACGATCTCCGTCACCCGGCAGAAGATCCCGCGTACGCTCACGAACAACCGGGCGTCGACACCCGCCGCGTTCGACAGCATCTCCCGGTTGACCACCAGCGGGACGTGTGCCGCATCACTGTCCGGGAACATCTCGTTCACCAGCGCGAACGCCTTGCGCCGTGGCACGACCGGCAGCAGGTCCGCTGAGTCGCCCTGGCGGGCCCCCGCGTAACCGGCGACGGTCGCCTCCACCCGGGCTACGCCCAGCGCGCGCCACAGCAGCGGCTCCACCACGCGCACGGCCTGCACGCGGCCGGGCGGGACGGTCTGCATGCGGCGCTGGAACATCCCGTAGCGCAGCCGCACCCCGTCCGAGGAGAGCGACGCGTAGAAGTCCGTGTAGCGGGCCAGCGGGCCCCAGTAGTAGCGCAGCAGGCCCAGGATCAGCGGGATGGCCCCGCCCAGGACCCCCGGTTCCAGGAACGCCACGAACGCGGTGGCCAACAGGAGCAGCACGATCAGGGCCAACAGCACCGGCACCCGGAAGGTCAGCGCGCCGAGGAGCAGCGCGAAGGGGAGCCGGTAGAACGGCCACTCCGGGGCTTCGGGAGCGCGCCCCGGCAGCCCGGCCGCGTGCGCCAGCACCGCGACCCTCAGTTTCTCGGCCACCTCCCAGGGCACGCAGCGCAAGCGGATGGCGCTCCCGTCGCCGCCCGCCAGCTCCACGCGCAGTTCCGCCAGGCCGAACACCTGCATGAGCAGCGGTCGGACCACGTCCACGGCTTGGAGACGGCTCAGCGGGATCTCCCGCGAGCTGCGCAGCAACAGCCCGCTGTGCACCACCAGATGGTCTCCACGCAGCCCGAAGGTGCCGAACCACCAGGCCGGCAGAGCGTAAGCGAGGGATCCGAACACCACGGCCACGGCGAGGACGAGCACCCAGGCGAACCCGAACTGGGTCAGGATGGGCCCCACCAGCGCCACGAACACCAAGGTCACCGCGAGGATCTGGAGCGGAACGATCAGCCAGTGTGCACGGAAGACCCCCGAGGTCACGTCGTCCTCAGGCTTCGGCAGCGGCGGGGGCGGAGGGGGCTGTACCCCCGGCCCCCGGTGGGGCGGCACCATCGCCGGACTCCACCCCTGCGGTGGGAGTGGGGGTTGGGGCTGGGGCGGGGCTTGGGGACCGGACTGTTGGGGCCCCGGGAATCCGCTCGGCTGGGCCCCGGGCGGCTGCCACGCAGACTGGGGCGGAGGCTCCTGCTGCCCCGGCTCTGGCCGCCCTGGTTCTGGCGGCCCTGGTTCTGGCGGTCCTTGCACTTACAACCCCGTCGAGAAGCTCTCGCTGCGCACCGCGAGCCGGTCGCGCAGCTTGATGGCATCGGCCAGTGGGAGCCCGACCACCCGTGTGTCCGCGGTACTCGCCGCGGTCCGCACCCGGACCGTCGCGATCCCCAGCGCCTGTTCGAGTAGGTCCGCGGTCACGTCCACGACCTGCATCCGGCCGTAGGGGACGACAACGAGCTGGCGGATCAGCACCCCGTAGGTGAGGTAGAGCTCCGCGGGCGCCTCCGCGTATCCCCAGGACCGCTGGAAGAGACCGGCCAAGAACCAGAGGACGGCGGCCGTCACCAGCACGACGCCCACCCAGGCGGCGGCGAGGACAGGCAGGCTCCACAGGAAGAGCAGGAGCGCCCCTCCCGCCCCTGCGGCCAAGGACGCGGCACCCGTCACCAAGCGGCGGTACCAGGCCAGGGCGGTCGGGAGGCGCTGCCAGGGGGTGTCGTCGGGCGCGGCGAAAGCCTCGTCCAGGGGCCTGGACGGCCGGGACGAACCTGTCGCGGGCGGTGGTATGGGTTCACTGGTGTCCACGGCTTCAGTCAACCATCAGCCGGCAAGCCCCGCCCGAAACGGCTCGGGCGCGAGCGCGGCCGACCCGACTTCTAACCGAGTCCCTGCGTGTCGTCCTCACCGTCTTCGCCGTCCTCGCCGTCGTCGGGGACCCGGCAGGCGTACTCCAAGTACAGGGCAGCGGCCAGCAGGAGACCGGCGGCGCCCGCGGTTCCCAGGGCGGTCAGCATGTCCTCGCGGTAGCTGCTCAGCTCCAGGCGGGACGAGAAGGACAGCCCCATCCCCGCGAAGAAGCCCCCGGCGATCGACGCGAAAAGCGCGCTCGCCTTGGCCAGGGCCAGCAGGCGGGCCGCGCTGAGCGGCTCCATCGGCTCGGTTCCCGGCACCCGGCGGATCCGCCGAGCTGTCCGACCCGCCGTGAACGCCTCCGCGAAGGCCAGCAGCAGCAGGGTCGGGATCGCCGTCCAAGGAAGCTGCGGAAGGCCCGTGACGGAGTTGGCGACCAGCAGCCCGACCAGGGCCCCCAAGACAGCCAACAGCAGCGGGGCACGCCACCCTGTCGGGGCGAGCGTGCCCCCGCCGTCACCGGACATCAGTGACCCGCCTCCCCGGGCAGCTTCAGCCGCAGATCGTCACGGGGCACCAGCTTCTGCTCCCCCTCCGCGTCCTCGGCCTCGACCCCGGCGAGCAGGGCCGCGACCGGCGCCCGGCCGGGCAGTACCGCGGCGGGGTCCGTGTCCAGCCAGGGACGCAGTACGAACGCGCGCAGGTGAGCGCGCGGGTGCGGCAGGGTCAGGACCGGGTCGTCGTCGAGGGCCCCGCCGAAGGCGATCACGTCCACGTCGAGGGTGCGCGGCCCCCAGCGGACCTCGCGGACCCGCTCGAACGCCTGCTCGGCCGACTGGGCCCGTGCCAGGAGTGCCCTCGGCGTGTCCTCTGTGTCCACGGCCAGGACCGCGTTGAGGAAGGCCCCCTGTTCGGGCCCGCCCACCGGAGCGGTCTCGTACACGGGCGACACCGCCACCGCCTCGGGGGCACCCTCCCCGGCCAGAACCAGGTCCACGGCTCCCTGGAGGGCGGCCATCCGGTCCCCGAGGTTGGAGCCCAGGGAGAGCACCGCGCGCGTCACCACTGGCCCCGCTTCCCCCGTGTGACGGTGACCGACACGTCCGAGAACTCGTGCTCGATGGGTGCCGACGGCTTGTGCACCGTCAGTTCGACACCCTCCACGAGCACCTCGGCCAGGCACACCTGAGCGAGGCGTTCGGCCAAGGTCTCGATGAGGTTGACGGGCTCGCCCGTCACCACCTCCACGAGCCGGTCGGCGAGCAGGCCGTAATGCACGGTGTCGCCGACGTCGTCGCTGACCGCCGCGGGCCCGGTGTCCAGGTACAGGACCGCGTCCACGACGAAGTCCTGGCCCTCGCGGCGCTCGAAGTCGAACACACCGTGGTGGCCCCGGGCGCGCAGGCCGCGGAGCGCGACGCGGTCCCGCATCAGCCCTCGGCCTCCGTCTCCTCGTCGTCCTCCATCAGCACCGGCGAGGCGTGGTGCGACCACAGCCGCCATCCCTGTTCGGTGTCGACGAACAGGTTGGTCGTCACCACCTGACCGCCCGCGACGAACCCCGGGCTGCCGTCCTCGGCGGTCAGCACGTTCTCCTCGCAGGTCACCATGGCGATGTCCCCGCCGATCCCGATGTGTGTCTCGGTGAGCACGTACTGGATGTAAGTGACGTTGGCCATGATCAGCGACCAGGCGCGCATGATCTCGGTGCGGCCGCGCAGCAAAGGCCAGCCGGGATTGACGCACACCAGGTCGGGGGCCTCGTGCTCCTCGGCCCAGACAGTGCGCATCAGGTCGATGTCGCCGTTCTCGATCGCGCTGTAGAACTGCCCGTTGGCCTCGGCGACGCGCTCCATGACTTCCTGGCGGGACTTCACAGGCTGCCCCGGTCCACAGTCCCGTCGCGGCCCTCGTCGAGGCGGGCGCCGCCGTCGGACCAGGCAGCCGCGACGCGAACCGCGTCGGCGTTCGGACGGACGTCGTGTACCCGGACCGCCCAAGCGCCCCGGTCCGCGGACAGGGTGGTCACGGCCGCGGTGGCCGCGTCGCAGTCGACGAAGGAGCGGTCCTCGCCCTTGGCATCGCCGAGCAGGCGGCTCAGGAAGCGTTTGCGGGAACCGGCCACCAGAACGGGGCGGCCGAGTTCGTGGAACCGGTCGAGCTGCTGGAGCAGCGCCCAGTTGTGCGCCTGTTCGGGACGCTTGGAGAATCCCAGGCCCGGGTCCAGAACGATCTGGCCGGGGTCGACACCTGAACTGATCATGGCCTCCATACGGTCGCGGAGCTCATCGAGGACCTCCTGGACGACATCCGTGTACACGGCACGGCTCTGCATGTCATGACTATGCCCACGCCAGTGCATCAACACGTAGGCGACACCGGAAGAAGCGACGAGTCGTGCCATCTCAGGGTCGGCCATCCCGCCGCTGACATCGTTGACCAGTACCGCTCCGCCTTCGACCGCACGCGCCGCCACTTCGGCGCGCATGGTGTCGACGCTGACGGAGATACCGCGCGAGGCGAGTTCACGCACCACGGGCTCGACCCTGCGCAGCTCCTCGTCGGCCCCGACCCGCTGGGCCCCGGGACGGGTGGACTCGCCGCCCACGTCGACGATGTCCGCGCCCTCCTCGGCGAGGCGGAGGCCGTGCTCGATCGCGCGCTCGGGGTCGAACCAGGATCCGCCATCGGAGAAGGAGTCGGGGGTGACGTTGACGACCCCCATGACCAGGCAGCGTTCGCGGCGGGGCAGCCCCGGAAGTGTGTGTTTCGGCGCCATGCGCATCACCCTACGCCCGTGCCAAGGGACTGTGGGCACGCAGCCCCGGCCCCTCTGGGACTGTCCTGGGACTTCGTTTCCCGGCCCCGGCTCAGCGGCGGTCGAGGATGAGGCTCATGACCTCGTGGCGGGTGCGGTCGCTGCTGCGGAAGATGCCCCGGACAGCGGAGGTGACCGTCTTGGCCCCGGGCTTGCGCACGCCGCGCATCGTCATGCACAGGTGCTCGGCCTCGACCACCACTATCACCCCGCGAGGATCGAGGTGGTCCATGATCGCGTCGGCGACCTCTCCGGTCAGGCGCTCCTGCACCTGCGGGCGGCGGGCGTAGACGTCCACCAGGCGGGCGAGCTTGCTCAGCCCGGTGATGCGGCCGTCCGCGCCAGGGATGTAGCCGACGTGCGCGACCCCGTAGAACGGGACGAGGTGGTGCTCGCAGGTCGAGTACAGCTCGATGTCCTTGACCAGGACCATTTCCTCATGGTCGGCCTCGAAGACCGTGGTGAGGACGTCGCCGGGCTTCTGGTCGAGGCCGGCGAACTGCTCCTCGTAGGCCCTGGCGACCCGGTCAGGGGTCTTGGCCAGGCCGTCGCGGTCGGGGTCCTCCCCGATGGCGATCAGGATCTCCCGGACTGCGCGGGCGATGCGCTCGCGGTCCACGGATCTGGCAGGCAGGTCCGCGCTCACGCTTCGTCTCCCTCAGTGCTGGTGGTCGGCCCCGCCGAGAGCTGGCCGTTGGTCGATGAGCCCTGGATTTCGGCGCCGTTGAGCCTGGACAGCTCCTTCTTGGAGCGGACGGGCGGCCGGTTGGAGGGCTGGCGCTTGCCGTAGCCGGTGTAGGAACCGCGGGAGGGACGGTCCCGGACCGGAGCGAAGATCTCCAGTACCTGGCTCTTGGTGAGCGTCTCCTTCTCCAGCAGCTGCACGACCAGTTCGTCGAGTACGTCCCGGTACTCGACGAGGACCTCGTAGGCCTCGTCGTGCGCGGACTCGATGAGGCGGCGCACCTCCTCGTCGATGATGGAGGCGATCTCCTCGGAGTACTCGCGGGCGTGGGACATCTCCCGGCCCAGGAACGGCTCCGTGTTGGACGAACCGAACTTGCGGGCGCCCAGTCGCTCGCTCATGCCGTATTCGGTGACCATGTTGCGGGCCAGGTTGGTGGCCTTGTCGATGTCGTTGCCCGCACCGGTGGTGGGCTCGTGGAACACGAGCTCCTCCGCGGCGCGGCCGCCGAGCATCATGGCCAGCTGGTCCATCATCTGCGAGCGCGAGGTGAGGAACTTGTCCTCGGTCGGTACCGACATGGTGTAGCCGAGGGCGCGGCCGCGGGGCAGGATCGTGATCTTGTGCACCGGGTCGGAATTGGGCAGCGCGTGCCCCACCAGGGCGTGGCCGCCCTCGTGGTAGGCGATGACCTTCTTCTCCCGGTCCGACATCACCCGGGTCTTGCGCTCGGGCCCGGCCATCACACGCTCGATGGCCTCCTCGAGGACCGCGTGGTCGATGACCTTGCTGTCGGCCCGGGCCGAGAGGAGTGCACCCTCGTTGATGACGTTGGACAGGTCCGCACCGGTCATCCCGGCGGTCTGGCGGGCGATGACGGTGTAGTCCACGTCGTCGGCCATGGGCTTGCCCTTGGCGTGGACCTGGAGGATCTCCTTGCGGCCGTCCATGTCCGGCCGGTCCACGACGACCTGGCGGTCGAAGCGGCCCGGGCGGAGCAGCGCGGGGTCGAGGATGTCGGGGCGGTTGGTCGCGGCGATCAGGATGACGCCGCCCTTGACGTCGAAGCCGTCCATCTCGACCAGCATCTGGTTGAGGGTCTGCTCTCGCTCGTCGTGCCCGCCGCCCATGCCTGCGCCGCGGTGCCGTCCGACGGCGTCGATCTCGTCGATGAAGATGATCGCGGGGGCGTTGGCCTTGGCCTGCTCGAACAGGTCACGGACCCGCGAGGCACCCACACCGACGAACATCTCGACGAAGTCCGAACCGGAGATGGAGTAGAAGGGGACCGCGGCCTCACCCGCGACGGCGCGGGCCAGAAGGGTCTTACCGGTTCCGGGCGGGCCCATCAGCAGGACGCCCTTGGGGATCTTGGCCCCCATCGTCTGGAACTTCTCCGGGCTCTGCAGGAACTCCTTGATCTCGTGGAGCTCCTCGATGGCCTCGTCGGCCCCGGCCACGTCCGCGAAGGTGTTCTTCGGGGTGTCCTTGGTGATCAGCTTGGCCTTGGACTTGCCGAACTGCATCACCCGGGAGCCGCCGCCCTGCATCTGGCTGAAGATGAACCAGAAGATAATGATGATGATGATCAGCGGCAGCAGGCTGAACAGCGCCGTGGTCCAGATCGGGGTGGTGGCGACGGAGACCTCGTAGGAGTCCAGGTTCCCCTCGGGGTTCTCGCTGGACTCCTGGAGCATGGTCGCCAGCTCCAGGCCCTGGCCCTCGACCCAGTAGGACTCGTAGATGTCCCCGTCGACCGTGGTCAGCTGGATGCGCTGGTCCCGGTCGACGATCTCGGCATTGTCCACCTGGTCCTGCTCGATGAGCATGTAGACGTGCGAGGTGTCGGTCTCCTCAGGCTGCGGGCCGGCCCCGACGTCGAACACGCGGAAGCCGATGATGAGCATGAGGGCGACGACCAGGATCCAAAACCACGGGCCGCGGAAAAAACGCTTCAGATTCATGTGAGCGGAACCCTGTCGGGTCCGTCCCTCCTGACCAGGCCGCCCGCCCCAGAGGACTTTCCGAAGCAGGACCTATCGGACACGTGCTCCCTGCGATGACGCCGGGATATTCGACGGTACACCTCGTCGCGCGGAGCGGGCACACCGCTCAGGCCGGTGACGGGGCCGTCATGGGGGCAACGACGGCGACCCGTTCCGTTGTTCCCGGATACCGCCGAGCGCGGACCTCCGCGGGCCCGCGCCTCGGTAGGGAGCGTACTTCCCCAACTGGGGAGAGCGTACTTCTCTAACTCTCGTACACGTGCGGTGCGAGCGTGCCGATGAACGGCAGGTTGCGGTACTTCTCGGCGTAGTCGAGACCGTAACCGATGATGAACTCGTTGGGCAGGTCGAAACCGATGTACTTGACGTCGAGGTCGACGTCGAAGGCGAGCGGTTTGCGGACCATGGTGCAGACCTCGACGGACTTGGGGCCGCGTGACTTCAGGTTGCCCACCAGCCAGGACAGGGTCAGCCCGGAGTCGATGACGTCCTCGACGATCAGGACGTCGCGGTCCTTGATGTCGGTCTCGAGGTCCTTGAGGATGCGCACCACGCCGGAGGACGTGGTCCCTGCCCCGTAGGAGGAGACGGCCATCCAGTCCATGGTGACGGGGCTGTGCAGCGTCCGCGCGAGGTCGGCCATGACCATGACCGCGCCCTTGAGCACTCCGACGATGAGCAGGTCCCTGCCCGCGTAGTCCGCATCGATCCGCGCGCCCATCTCAGCCAGGCGCGTCTTGATCTCTTCCTCGGTGACCAGGACCTTCTCCAGGTCCTGTCCCATGTCTTTGGCGTCCACGCTCATGTCCTCGCTGCTGGATTCCCCGTTTGCGGCAACCAGGATAAACGTGCCGAACGCGGCAACGGTGCCGGACCACCCGGCGGGGGCATGCACGGCTCACCGCCCGAAGAGGATCCGACCAGCGGCGCGGCGTCCCCGAATCCCTCCCGGCAAGTCGATGTGGGCCTGCCCGCGCCACTCCGTGACGAGCCGGTCCAGTTCGCGGACGTGCCGCGCGGTCAACGCGCTGGCGGGGCACCCCGCATCCAGGGCTGCGCGGCGCAGGACGCGGGTACGCAAGGAGGGATCCGCCCGTTCCAGCGGCTCCACGGAGAGACCTCCGACACATTCATCCTCCTCAGTGTCGGCACCCAGCTCACGGGACTCCGCGTAGAGCTCGTCGGAGAGCCCGTCCAGCGTGTCCGCGTCCGCACGGAGCATGGTCGCCGTCCTGGCCAAGGCGGCGCCGATCCCCGGCCCCAGCGCCCTCTCCAGCGCGGGCAGCGCCTCGTGGCGCACCCGGGAGCGGGCGAAGCGCGGATCGTGGTTGTGCGGGTCCTCCCAAGGACGCAGGCCCATCAGGTCGCAGGCCTCCCGGACCGTCACGCGGTCCAGGTCCAGCAGGGGGCGGAGGTAGTCACCGGTGCGCCGGGCCATCCCGGCCAAGGAACGGGCCCCCGAGCCGCGCGCCAACCCGAGCAGGACCGTCTCCGCCTGGTCGTCGAGGGTGTGGCCGAGGAGCACCACCGCGGGGGCGTGTGCCGAGACCGCTGCGGTCAGTGCGTCGTAGCGTGCGTGCCGGGCCGCGGCTTCAGGACCGCCGCCGCCGGAGACCCGCACGGAACTGGTCAGGACGGGATCCAGGCCGAGCCCGCGCGCGATGTCGGCGACGGCCTTGGCCCGGCTGTCCGATCCAGTCTGGAGTCCGTGGTCGACGGTGACCGCGCCGGCGGCGCGGCCCAGGCGCGGCGCCTCGAAGGCCACCGCCCCCGCCAGCGCCAAGGAGTCGGCCCCGCCGCTGCACGCCACCAGCGCAGTAGTCCCGTCTGGCAGGTCGGACAGCACCCGCCGGACCGCCGATCGAACGGCGGCCACGGCGGGGGGCGGTCCGCTCACTCCGTGATGGCGGCGGGCCGGACGACCCGTTCGATCCACTTCGCGGGGTTGCGGATCTCCTCGAGGGTGGGCAGGGTCTCGCGCGAAGTCCACACCTTGTTGAACTCGGCCATCCCGACCTGGGCGACGACCTGTCGGACGAAGGCGGCGCCTTCCTCGTACTGCTTCATTTTCAGGTCCATGCCCAGGAGCTGGCGCATGATCCGGTCGATGGGGTTGGGCGACTCCCGGCGCTTCTGAAAACGGGCCCGGATGGTCTCGACCGAGGGCACGACCTCCGGTCCGACCGCGTCCATGACGTAGTCCCCGTGCCCCTCCGCAAGGCTCATGACGGCGGTGATCCGGTCCATCAGCTCGCTCTGCTCCGGGCTGTGGAACGCGGTGAGGAGGTTCCCGTCACCTCCCCGCACCGCATCGGCCACGGCCTCGCCCGCCTGCCGGAGACGGTCGATGAGGTCCGAGGCCTCCATCTCCGTGGACAGCAGGAGCTCCTGCATGAGGTCCTGGACGTGGTCCCGCAGCCACGGCGTGGCCGTGAACTGCATCCGGTGGGTCTCCTCGTGCAAGCAGACCCACAGGCGGAAGTCGCGCGGGTCGACGTCCAGTTCGCGTTCGGTGTTGACGATGTTGGGCGCCACCAGGGTCAGGCGCCCGGTCGGCGAGTTGCCGTCCGGGTCCGGTGGCAGGAAGAGTTCGTACTGGCCGAGGACCCGCCCGGCCAGGTAGGACAGGACCGCACCCAGCTGCACCCCGGTGATCCGGGAACCGACCGCGGTGGTCAGGTTCCCGGCCGGGCTGTTGTTCAGCCGGTCGGCGCCCATCTGTTCGAGTACGGGTTCGAGAACAACCCGAAACCCGTCGACGTTGGCTCGAATCCATCCCGGGCGGTCAACGATGACCGCTGGCCCTGAGGGTTCGAGGGGGTTCATTCCGGTGAAGTCGCGCACGTGCCCGGCCGCCACGGTGGAAAGCTCGCGCAACTGAGCCACGGCCTGCCGTGCGTCGGACAGGTCCACCTGCGGCCCAGGGCGCACGAGGCGGACACCGGTGTTGACGGCTACGTCCCAGTCGATCACAGTCACACCGTCAGCCTACCCATGCGACAACCGTGAGCACGGAGATCAGGGCGCCAATTCAGGGCCGAGCCAGGGATACCCCTGAGGACGACCAAATGCTTCTCACGCAAGGCAGCAACCGCAGGGGGTGCCCGTTCGAGCGCCGGAGAGCCTGGGTTGCAGCAAGCACAGTGCAAGAGGAGTCAAGCCGCTAGCGAGGAACGAGCCAGGTGCCAGACTGCGCAGAAGGCGTCCGTTGAGGGTTGTTGGCGGGCGACGGGCGGGCGGAGGCCCAAAGTATTACGAACAGCCGCATTGGCTGAGGGCAGTGGCGAGGGTGTCCAGCTGCGGGCCGGAGGCGCCCGGGCTGTTGGCCATGAGCGCGAACACGAACACGTTGCCCTCCAGGTCGTGGACGGTGCCGGCCAGGGTGCTTACCCCGTCGAGGGTCCCGGTCTTGCCGCGCACCATCCCGGCCCCCTCGTGGGAGTTGGAGAACTCCGAGTAGCGCCCGGCCAGGGTGCCGGTGGAGTTCGCGGTGGGCATGCCGGTGATGGTCGCGTTGAGCCGGGGCTCGTCGGAGGCCGCCTTCACCATGCGGACCAGGGCGTGGGCCGTGATGCGGTTGTCGGGGCTCAGGCCGCTGTTGTCGGCCAGATCCACCCCGTCGATCCCCAGATCGTCCATCACCCGGTGGGTGGCTTCGGCCGCCCCCGCGAAGTCGGGCTCCTCGCCCATCTCCATCGCGGCAATGCGGCCCAGCGACTCGGCCATGTTGTTGTCACTGGCCAGCATCATGAACTCGACCAGCCCGGTCATCGGCATGGAGTCCACGGAGGCGACGGGGTCCCCGGAGGCCTCGGTTTCGTCCGGCGAGCCCTCGACGTTCAGCCCGGCCTGTTCCAGCCGGTCGGCGAAGGCCTCCGCCGCGGCCAGGGGCGGGTCCGGGGCCCGGGTGGACACGTCAGGGTCCACCCTGCCGCTGTCGGTGAGCAGCGCGTGGATGGTCGCGGTGCTGCCCTCGGTGACGTAGGTGGGCTTCCACCCGGGACCGGTGTCGGACCCGGTGAACAGCGAGTCGTCGTAGCCGACCGCAACCGTGTCCAGTCCTTGGTCCGCGAGGGCGGCAGCGGTGTCCTCCGCGAGCTCCTCCAAGGTTGCTACCTGCGGGTATGCTGCGGAGTCGGCGGTCGCGGTCAGAGTCGCGTCTCCCCCTCCACGCAGCACCACCCGGTTCTCCTCGGGGTCGAGGTAGGCCTCGGTCCGCAGCACGTGGTCGGGGCCGACGGCGTCCAGTACCGCGATGGCCGTGGCGATCTTCGTCGTCGACGCCGGGGTCACCAGGGCGTCCGCGTCCCGCTCGAAGAGAGTCTCCCCCGTGGCGCCGTCAACCACGTAACCGGAGAGGCCCTCCTCAAGCCCGGAAGACGACATGGGATCATCAAGAACGTCCGCGATCCGTTCCGGGGCCGCCGGGGTCGGGTCCGCGGGTGCAACCGCCGCCACGCCGTCGGCGTGCGTGACGGGGTTGGGCACCGCCGGAAGCGGTCGTGCCTCGATCACGTCCAGGGCTGCGAACCCGGTGATCAGCACGAATATGTTGAGCAGGGCCAGCGCGAGGAACGCCTCGCCTCGTACCCGTCGCACCCGGGGCACCTGACCTTCCTTCGGTGTCGCGGCCTGACGTTGTAGTTATACGGCGACATTAGTCGCATTGGGAGCCGAGATCAGCATGGAATTCGACGTTACGATCGAGATCCCCAAGGGGGAGCGCAACAAGTACGAGGTGGACCACGAGACCGGTCGTATCCGTCTCGACCGCATGCTGTTCACCTCCACGACCTACCCCGCCGACTACGGTTTCGTCGAGGGAACACTCGGCGAGGACGGCGACCCCTTGGACGCCCTTGTCCTGCTCAAGGCCCCGACTTTCCCGGGTTGCCTGATCCGGGCGCGCGCCATCGGCATGTTCCGCATGCGCGACGAGGCCGGCGGTGACGACAAGCTGCTGTGCGTTCCGGCGACGGACCCGCGCCAGGAGCACCTGCGTGACATTCACCACGTCAACGAGTTCGAGCGCCTCGAGATCGAGCACTTCTTCACCGTGTACAAGGACCTCGAGCCCGGCAAGTCCGTCGAGGGCGCCAGCTGGGTCGGCCGCCACGAGGCCGAGCAGGAGATCATCGCCTCGGTGAAGCGCGGCGAGGAGCACGGCTCCCACGGCGACGCGTCGCACATCACCAACGAGGGCAAGTAGCCAAGCGCCACAAGCATCTCGGTGTTTCGCAGGACCCGGCAGGGGGTTTCCCCGCCGGGTCCTCGTCTTTCCCGTCGGCCGCCGTCGGTCCCGTTGGCAGTACCGCTCAGTTCATCTCGGCGCTGTCCGGAGCCAACGGGCCCGGCTCCTGGCCGGGATCGCGGACGAGTGCGTACCCGGCCAGCGCGATGAGCAGAAGAGCGCACAGCAGGGCGAGGACCATGGGCAGCGGGAAAAGCGTCGCGCGTGTCGGTTGGCTCTTGTCGGGACCCAGCGGGAAGCCGTCCCGGCCGAAGCGGTCGGCCCGTGCCGCGACGTGCAGCCGGTAGCCGTCCAGCGCGGATCCGCACATTCCGTTGAGCACCCTGGCACGGACCAGCTCCGTCTTCTCCGGAAGCGCAAGCGCGCAGTCGGCCTCGTAGCTCGCCCGATGGCGCGCGCACTCGGCTTCGGCGAGCGCGTGCAGCCACTCCCCCAGCCGTGCGGCGTCCGGCAGGCGCGCGCTGTGCGCACGGGCGACGATCAGGGTGTCCCTGAGTACGACATGCGCGGCGTCGCGATCACGGAGGACCAGGATGCAGCGCCGGTACAGCTCCTCTCCGTAAGCATCGAGAAGCCATACGTAGACGTCTGAGGGCGGGGTTCGGCCGGAGCGCAGGGCATGCAGGAGATCCTGGTCCGTCATAGACCTAGAATCTACGCCGCGCTCGGCGCGACGCTCCCCGGTTCGCCGAAAGACACGCGGTTCTTCCGCGGAGCCACACCCCCTGCGAGCTGCGACGGGCCGGTGACCGGGTCCGGCCCAGCGCCGGGTTCAGTACTCGTCCGGAGGGCGGCGCGGCTCCGGTGGCCAGCCGGGGCCCTGCGGCCGTCGGCGTGGCGACCCGGGCGGACGCGGACGGCGTGGATGCGGACCCGGACGGTCGGGAGGATCCCCTCGGCCTTCCCGGTCGGGGGTGACGAACAGGGCACCGGCATACCTGAACCGCAACCACAGCAGCACGTAGGTGAGCGCGGTCAGACCAGAGACGAGCAGCGCCGCCTCGACCCCCAGGAACCCGAGGGCCATCACGCCGGCGGCGACCACGACGAGGGCACGCGCCAGCACGCGCGCCCACAGGCCCTGGACCTCGGGGGTCAAGGCTGCCCTCTGGGAACGGATGGCTGCACGGCCACTCCTGTCGCTACGGCTGTACTGGGGGGTGGAGCCCGGTTCGGCGGACGTGCCGTGTTCTCGGGCTCCACATGTCACCACCACGGGAGTCCTCCCGCAACACGTCCGGGACTGGCCAAGGGTGAGCGGTTCGACACGCGCGATTCTCGGTGATCGCTTGACTCACCACCGGCTTTGCTGGTCTCCTTACGTCCATGTATCCGCGCACCCGCACCGACGCCACGGCTCGCATGGCCCCTTGGGCCTCCTGCCACCTGGCCCGTGCGGCGTGTCCGTGTTGTCGTCACTGAGTCGTAGCCGAGGGGACGGAGTCGACCGACCCCGCGCGACCAGCCCGTGAGCGGCGTCCACTTTTCTGTGTGACCTGTCCGCGAACGGATTCCGTCAGGGCGATCCTGCCCTCCGAACGCGTGTTCGGAGAGGCCGCCCCTGCCGCCCCGGCCCCGCCGGGACCCACCGACGACATCCTCGCGGCCACGGTCACAGGACCCGGCCGCGTACACGTGAAGGATCTTCTCACGATGCCCCACCAGGCCTCCGCGGCGACCGCCGTCCGCCCCGCCACGACCGAACACACCCCCCGCCCGCGCCTCGCGACCGTCTCCCTCGACGGCATCGGCGACGTGGTCGACGCCGGCCGCGTTTCCGGCTACGCCCACCTGAGCCAACGCCGACTTCCCACCATCGGACAGCTGGTCTCCGCCGCCCGGGGCGCCGCGGGGACGCTGCGCCGACCGACCCTGTGGCCGACCCGGCGCGGACACTGGCAGCCGGCCCCGCGCAGTGCGCGACGCCACGTGAGCGGTCGTTTCCGGGTGACCACCGTCGCCCTCGAACCCAACAGCTTCGTCCCCGGCCCGGCCCGGCGCTCCGACCGGCCGCACAGCCTGGAGGTGCTTTACCTGGTGAGCGGGAAAGCGCACCTGATCACCTCCGGCGACGACGGCCAGATGCGCTCGGCCGCCGAGCTGGCCACGGACCGGGCTCGCGTGGTGGGCGGCGTCGGCACCGCCTCCGGCCAGTGGCACCAGCACCTGGTGAACACCGGAGACGAGACCGCCGTTCTGGTCCGGGTGACCGCGTAAGCGAACCCGGTGGCACTGCGACCGCTCACTCATGGTCGCCCCGTTCCGGGGCCGCCGCGCGCAACGCCCCGTCCACGGCCTCGATGGAGCGCAGCACCCCTGCGGTGCGCTGACCTTCGGCGAGGTAGGCGCTCATGACCTGGTCGAGGGCGTGTGGTGACAGGTGGTCACGCAGGTCGACGCGGGCCGTGCGGTACCCCTCTCGGGCCGCTTCCAGCGTCGCGGAGACGTACTGGCGGGCCAGCCGGGAGAGGGCTACGGGGTGGCGCCGCAGGACCCCGTGCAACCGGTAGTCGGCGGGCACGTGGTCGAACAGCCATTCCAGGGCCGTCTGCTCGAAGGAGTCCGACCCGGGTGGGTGCACACTCGCGGGCCAGTCCGACGTCAGGGACTGATCGGGCATACCAGACAGCATACCCGCTGCTCGAAAACATGTTCGATGTACGAAGCTCCAAAAAGTGGAACTCGGATCAGTCGGAGTCAGCGTCGGCGGACTCGGTCGACTCCGCGGCCGCCCGCTTCTCCAGCTCCACCCGGACGGCCTGTTCCGCCGCGTCCACCGCTGCTCTGGCGGTGATCGCGTTGGTGTGCGCCCGGTCCAACTCCTCCAAAAGGATGCAGTCGAACGAGACCCGCGCATCGTGGATGGCGGCTTCCAGCTGACGTGATGCCTCTTCCAGACTCATACCCCTCCCTTCCCCAGAAGTGGGCACCCGCACACACCTACCCCAACAGCCCCGCCCTCAGGAGCTGGCCGGAGACCGGCCGCGAACGCTCTGCGGACCGGGCCCCGCCTCGGGTCGGAACAGAACACGGATGACGCTCGCTTCGGGCGTTGGAGACGCGGGTAGGGGCACCGTGAGAAACCCGAAACAAGGGCATCGGTAGAACCCCGAAACACGCGAAGCAACCTGGAGCACAGATGGTCTACCTCATCCTCGTCCTGCTCGCGATCTGGCTGATTGTCTCCATCCTCGGAATCCTGATCGAGGGACTGTTCTGGCTGGCACTGATCGGCGGCGTCCTGTTCGTCGCCACCACCGTGTGGGGCTGGCTGCAGAGCCGGCAGCGGGTCTGAACCTGCCAGGGGGACAGGCTCTCCCGAGTCAGGGCTCCAACGCGGCCCTCCCGCCACCGAGGCGCCGCACGATCCAGCGTGCGCGCCCCTCGTCGCCGTCCAGGTGTTCGCGGACCGCGCGGACCGCCTCGTCGATGCAGCCCAGCGCGATCAGGTTGTGCACGCGCGAGCGCAGTTCGGCGGGAAGTTCGTCGGCCTCGCGCGGCGCGGGCACGTACCCGCCCACGTCTCGCCGGGGCGCGGACCTCGGCGGCTCCGGCTCGACCTCGGCCCCCCGTGCCTCCATACGGCCGACGACCAGGCGCAGCCCGTAGAAACCCCCACCGAGAACGACCACAGAACCCAGCAGGGCGAACAGCATGAACATCAGGCTCATAACGCCCAACTACCCATACGTCTCGCACAACAGACACAACAGACGCACACTCTGGGTAATCATTCCACCAAGGTCGGCCGACACCCGGTGACCGCTCCCCGCGCGAGCCGGAGCACGGCGTTAGGGCGTGTCCGGGTTTCCCGCCTGGACGTCCTCGGGCAGTAGGGTCTGGAGTTCGGCGACGTCAAGGGTCCCACCGGCGGCGGCAGCGGCCTCGATCCGCCGCGCCTGCCAGGTCACGCTCGCCTCGAACAGCGCGCGCACCTCGCGCCCGTTGCCCTCCGCGAAGCGTTCACTCTCCGCGGTCATCAGCGCCGAGAGCACCTCCAAGGTCTTCGCCGGCACCAGGAAGTCCGCCTCCTCGGCCATCCCCACGAAGATGTCCACCAGCTCCGCACGGCTGTAGGACGGGAACTCCACAGTCCGGGAGAACCGCGAGGCCAGCCCGGGATTCCCGGCGAGGAAGGCGCGGATCTCCCGTGAGCTGCCCGCCAGGACCACCACGACCTCGTCACGGTGGCCCTCCATCAGACCGAGCAGAGTGTCGACGGCTTCCTGCCCGGCCCGCTCACCCCCGGCGTCTCCCCTGGTCAACAGGTGCGCATCGGACACAAGGAGGACACCTCCCCGCGCCTGTTCGAACGCCTCCCGTGTCCGCTGCTCCGTCCGGCCCCGCTCCCGCCTTCCCGGTGCTCCCACCAGGTCCGCCCGCGAGACCTCCACCACCTGGCCCCGCTCCAACACGCCCAGCGCCGCCAGCAGCTCACCGTAGATCCGCGTCACGGTGCTCCTCCCGGTCCCGGAGGAGCCCGAGAACACCAAGTGGCGCGACGGCGGCGTTCCCAGCCCGGCTGCTTGGCGCCGACGGGCAGCAGACAGCAGATCCGTCAGACCCCGTACCTCGCGCTTGACGTCGGCCAGACCCACCATCCCGTCCAGCCGGTCCATCAGCACGCGGATCCGGCCGGTGTCCCGTGGTGCACCGACCCCCGCGACGAGTTCGGGGGCCACCACGCCTTCCAGGTCTTCGGGCAGAACCTGGGTGAGGTCGTCGAGGGTCGTGAAACCGCCCTCCACGAGCCGGTTGGCCTGGGCCCGCACCGTCTCCTCGAACATCCTGCGCGCCTCGCGCCCGTTGCCGAACGCCTCGTCGCGCCGCTGCCTGCGGAAGTGCCGGGCCACGATGTCGCGCACGCCCTCACCCAGGTCGTATCCCTGTTCCGCGGACATCCCCGCGAAGATCCCGCTGAGCTGTTCCGGGGTGTAGTTCTCGAACGCGATCGTCCGGCCCATCCTCGACCGCAGCCCGGGGTTGGCGTCGAGGAAGGTACTCATCTCACCCGAGTAGCCGGCGAAGACCAGGACGACCTCCTCGCGGAAGTCCTCCATCAGCTTGATAAGCGTGTCTATGGCCTCCTGACCGAAGTCGCTGCCGCTGCCGAAGCGCCGCGACAGCGTGTACGCCTCGTCGACGAACAGCACACCGCCCCGGGCACGCTCCACCAGGTCCGTAGTCTTGCGCGTCGTGCCACCGAGGTGCTCGGCCACCAGGTCCGCCCGGGACACCTCCAGGAACTGCCCCTTGGAGAGCACCCCCAGTGAACGCAGGATCTCCCCGTACAGCCGCGCCACCGTGGTCTTCCCTGTCCCGGGCGGCCCCGAGAACACCAAGTGGCGGCTGACATTCAGCGCCGGCAGCCCCGCCTCGACCCGCTTCGCGCTCACCTGCTGGAAGTTGACGAGCGACCGGACCTCCTTCTTCACCCCGTCCAGGCCCACCATCCCCTCCAGCTCCGAGAGCAGGACGTCCAGCGGGCGCGCACGGTCCCGCACGGTCCCGTCGCCCTGAGCCTCACCCGGGAATCCGCCCACCGTGCCGTCCCCGGTCGGTGCTGAGGACTCAGCGGCGCGCGCGGACACCCGGTCTCCGTTGCCCCCGCGGTTGCCGCTGAAGGTGCTGTCCTCCAGGTACACGGAGGCGCTGTCGGAGGCGCTCAGGCCCTCGTCGTCGTTTCCGGAGACGGTGCACCGCACCAGGCGTACCCGGCCGCCCTCCTCCACCATGAGGCCGTCTCCCCGGCCGTCCCGGATCGCGGTGTCCTCCAGCGCGACCACGCCGCCGCTGCCCACCCGGACCCCGCGCTCGCCGCTGCCGGACAGGGTGGAGGACCGGATCGTGACGTGCCCGCCCTGGACGTAGACCGCGTCCTCGCCGCAGTCGGAGAGGTCGGCGTGGCGGACCTGGATCTCCGTGCCGTCGAGGATGTTCAGGCCACCCTCGCGGGCCTCGCGCAGCACCATGCCGCGCACCGTGATCGTGGCGTCCTCACGGCTGTGGATCCCCGATCCCACATCGTGGCCGACGATGTCCTCGAACACGCCACGGCCGCCCACGACGATGGCCATCGGACCGTGCCAGCGGCTGACCCGGAGGTCGCTCACCTCGAACCGGGATCGGACCGAGGCGATCGCGCCGCGTTCCTCCTCCCCGCTCTCGGCCACGGACATCCCCGTGACGGTCGCCCTGGCGCCGTCGGCGACCACCAGGGCCGCCTTCCCGACCCGGGTGCACCTCAGGTCGGTCATAGTCACCTCCCCGCCGTCGATGAGGACGGCGTCGGTGGCGGTGCCGTTCACGGTCAACCCTCGGGCGGTGAGCCTGCCGCCCTCGATCGCCACCCCGGTGCGGGTGGCGTCGGTGATCTCGCAGTCGTACAGGGTGCTCTCGGAGTCCCCGTGGACGAAGAAGGCGTCTGTGTCCTCCTTGCGGGCGTCCTCCACCACCAGCCGGGTGAAGACCGCCTTGGAACGTTCGTAGACCCGGACCGGCCAGTCGTAGGAGCCTGTGACCTTCAGGTCGGTGAACTCCGGCTGTGCCCGGTCCCGGACGTAGACGCCGCCCCCGTCCACGAGGGCGCAGTCGGTGATCTCCGGGGACGAGTTGGCGACGTAGAGGCTGTGCCAGTCGTCATGGACCCCGGTGAAGACCGTCCCGCTGATCCGCGGTGAGCACCCGCCCTGGACGGCGATCACCGCCCCGGCGAAGTAGCAGTCGCGTACGCTGCCCTCACTGCCGTCCCACAGCAGTCCGCTGTCCTCGAACCGGCACCCGACGATCTCTGCGTGGGAGGACACCACGTTGACCCTCCTGGGCGCGGTGAAGACGCAGTCCACCGTCCTGACCCGAGCACCCTTCTGCGCGTACAGGGGCGGGTACTCGTCCGAGTCGCTCCGCACGGAGACCCCGTAGATCTCCAGGTTCCCGCCCCCGTGGACGTTGAACACGTTGGTCTCGTTGGCCGCCGCGACCGTGACCGTCCCAGCCCCTTCGGTGGGCACCACGACCACTCGGCGCAGTACCCCGATGACCTGGGGTTCCACATACTCTCCCGGGTCTACTTGGAGGTACAGGTCCGATCTCCTGTACCGGGGGTCCCGGATCACCTTCCCCAACGACGAGCTGGCGGCGGGATCCGTCTTCGAGACGCGGACCGTAATCATCCATCGACTCCAAAGGGGGTTGCGGCCGCGGCGCCGCGCCGGAGTGTCTGCGCTATGTACCGTATCCACCTCGGGCGCCGGGAACCCGCACCGAAGCGCACCCCAGTGGCCAGGGTCGGTCAGAACCCCGGAAACGCCTCAGGCCCGCCCGGGTTTCCCGGACGGGCCTGAGGTGGCTGAGCCGCCTATCGGAATCGAACCGATGACCTATTCATTACGAGTGAATCGCTCTGCCGACTGAGCTAAGGCGGCACAACGCCACATGTCGTGTGCGGCGAAGCAGGAACCAGTCTAGCGCCTCTCACGAGTGGCACGTACAGGCTCACCCGAACCGGACACCGCACCGCCGTGTCACGCGCATTCCATACCGTCCTCGGGCACGGCGAGTTCCAGCAGGTACTCGTCGACGATCTCGTCCACGCACTCGTCACCCATCCGGTAACCCGTGTGGCCGTCGCCGTCTCTGGTGAGGAGGAACCCGGAGTCCAGCTGACCGGCGAGCGCCTCGGACCAGGCGTAGGGGGTGGCGGAGTCGCGAGTGGTGCCCAGCACCATGATCGGGTCGGCCCCTTGGGCGTTGAGCTCACCGAGCGGGGCCACCGCCTCCTCCGGCCAGAAGGCACAGGGAAGCGCACCCCAGGCGAGGGTCGGGCCGAAGATCGGCGACGCCTCGCCCGACGCGGCGGCCGCTTCCGCGTAGGCGCCCACCTCGCGGGGTGCCTCGGAGTCGGAGCAGTTCACGGCCATGAGCGCGGCGGTCGAGTTCTCGTACTCGGCCAGGTCACCGCGCCCGTACAGGTCGTCCCCGAGCAGCAGCAGACCGGTGCCGTCACCGTCCTCCACGGCCTCCGTGAGCGCCTCTCGCACCCGCGGCCACCAGTTCTCCGAGTACAGGGCGGCGAGCACGCCCAGTTCGGCGCGGGACCGGTTGACCTCGCGGCCGTCGCCGGTGGTACTGTCCAGCGGCTCCACGGCCGCACTCTCCAGGAAGGCGTCCAACTCCGCGATGCCCTCCTCGACACCGGTGCCGGAGTCACCGATCGGGCAGTCGGGCCGGGTCAGGCAGTCCTCCACGAAGGAGGTCAGCGCGGTCTGGAAACCCGTCGCCTGTTCCACGCTGACGCTCAGCTGGTCCTGGCTGGGGTCGATGGCGCCGTCGAGCACCAGAGCCCGCACCCGTTCCGGGAACTGCTCGGCGTACTGCGCGCCGATGTGCGTGCCGTACGAGGCGCCGAGGTAGGTGAGTTGCTCGTCACCGAGCAGGCCGCGCAGCATGTCCATGTCACGGGCGACGTCGGCGGTGCCGATGTTGCGCATGAGCTCGGGGTCGTTCTCCTCGCAGGCCTCCACGAACTCCCTGCTGTTGGCCTCGATCTCGTCGAGCCCCTCGGGGCTGAGGTCGGCGAGGTCGTCGGCACCCTCACCGTCCCCGTAGTCCGTGCCGAGGAAATCGTCGACCCCCTCAGCGTCCAGACAGGTCAGCGGGGTGCTGCGGCCCACGCCCCGGGGATCGAAGCCGACCACGTCGAAGTTCTCACGGACCGTTTCGCTGACCGAATAGGGCGCGTGGTCGACGAAGTCGTAGCCGGAGCCGCCGGGGCCGCCGGGGTTGACCAGCAGGGAACCGATGGCGTCGCCCTCGGCGGGGGCGCGCTTGACCGCGATCTCGATCCGCTCGCCATCGGGGTCCTCGTAGTCCAGTGGAGCCTCGAAGACCGCGCACTCGCTGTCAGGGAGGCCGCTCTCGCACTCCGTCCAGTCGAGCTCCTGCTCGGCGAAGTCCACCGGGGCCCCGTCCTCCGGAGTGCCGTCGCCTCCGCCGTCCGTCGTACAGCCGACCGCCAGCACCGCCCCGGTCAGCAGCACCGCCAACGAACCCCGAACCCTCGAACCCACCCGACACCAGCTTCCAGTCGCATCCTGTCCCGCACCATTGTCCCGGGGCGCTTCGCCGCCCTCACCCCGGGTCTGGTCACTCGAGCCCCGCGCCGGAGTCGGCACCGGCCCCGCCCGGGAAACCGCGCCGGGGCACGCAGGGGCCCACAGGAAGCACCAGGGGGCCCGCAGGGGCACGACCGGTCCCCGGTCGGCTACCCGGCCAGGAGCGCGGAGGTCATCGCCTCCATGGCGATCTGCGGGTGCACATTGGCCGCGATCCGCTCGCGGCAGGCCATGATCGCGTCGATCCGGCGCAGCGTGGACTCCGGGGTGCCGGAACGGGCGATCCGCTCCAGGTCTCCAGAGCGCTCCCCGGTGGACAGCTCCACGGTGGCGCCCACCTGCAGGGCGAGCACGTCCCGGTAGAAGGCGGCCAGGTCGAGCAGGGCTCGGTCGTAGGAGTCCCGCTTGATCCTGGTGGCCCGGCGCTTCTGCCGCTCCTCCAGGTCCTTGAGGGCGCCGGAGGCCCCGCGGACCGCCTTGGCCACGCCCTTACCGGTCGAACCTTCGCCGAAGGCCGCCTTGAGCTCGTCCTTCTCCTTCTCGTTGAGTGCCGTGGTGAGCGCCTTGGACTCCTCCTCGGCGATCTCGTACAGCCGGGCCGCGGAGGTGACGCAGGCACCCAGCCCGTCGAGTCGGGTCGGGATGGACAGGACCTCCTCCCGACGGCGGCGCGCCTCCGGATCGGTGGCCAGCTGCCGCGCCCGGTCGGTCCGCCCGGCGGAGGCACGGGCGGCGGCTTCGGCGGCCACGGGGTCCACGCCCTCGCGTTGGACGAGTGCGTCGACGATCTGCCGGGTACCCGGGGTGGCCAGGGTGACCATGCGGCAGCGGGAGCGGATGGTGATGAGGAGGTCGTCGGGTGTGGGTGTGCACAGCAGCCACACCGTCCGCGGCGAGGGCTCCTCCACCGCCTTGAGGAGGGCGTTCGAGGCGGCCTCGGTGGCCCGGTCTGCGTCCTCGAAGAGCACGATGCGGAAGTTGCCGCCGGAGGGCTTGGACCCGGCTCGGAGCACCAGGTCGCGGGTGGCGGCCACACCGAAGCTCAGCCCGCTGGGCCGCACGTAGAGGATGTCGGGGTGGGTTCCGGTAAGTACCTGGTGGCAGGAGTTGCAGTGCCCGCAACCCCCCTCGTCGCACTGGAGGGCGGCGGCGAAGGCCCGCGCGGCCTCTTCCCGGCCGGAGCCGGGTGGGCCGGTGAACAGCCAGGCGTGGGTCATCCCCGCCCCTGGCCCGCCCGCGAGGAAGTCGGCCGCGCCGTTGACGGCGTGGGTCAGTTGGGCGCTCGCCGTTTCCTGGCCGACAAGGTCGTCGAAGACCGTCAAGCTTCCCCCCTGGGCCGCATGGAATGTCTGGCTACCAGGATAGGAGCCGCGGACGACACCCGGACCGTTTTCCACAGGGACCGTTCCGCCGCTTCCCGCCGCCTTCCCGCGGCCGATTCGGTCAACGACGCGGACCGGTCCGCACCGTTGTCCGCACGGCCGAACCAGGTCAGAAGGCGTGCGGCGACGAACCGCGCTTCCGCCTCGGCCATCTCTCCCGGTACAGACGGCCGCACGGGGGCGCCGTCCACACGCTGAGGGGAAGCACATGTCGAAGGTACGCGGGATCGCCATGCTGATCGCGTCCGGGGCCGCCGTCGCCGGGATCGGAGTCTCCGGAACACCCGCCCTGGCTCAGAACGGCGCTCCCAGCAGCCCGCCGGAGGTCACGGCGTCCGTCGAGGCCTCGGAGTGGCCCGAACTGGAGGAGGGCTACGTCACCTGGGAGGTGACGGTCGTCAAGTACATCCTCCACGATCTCGGCTACTACGACGCCAGCAACGCCGACAAGCACTTCGACGAACGGCTGAGCGAGGCGGTCAAGGAGTACCAGCGGGACCGGAACATCCCGGGGAGCGGCGTGGTGGACGGCGAGACCTGGGCTGCGCTCACCACGGACCTGGTCGCGGTGGGGCAGGGCGACAGCGGCTACCGGGTACTGGCCGTCCAGTACGCGCTCGCCGCGGGCCACGGCTTCGACGTGCCGCAGGACGGCCTGTTCGGCCCGGAGACCCTGGATGCGGTGGTCGGCTTCCAGGACAGCGCCGACCTCCCGAACGACGGCATCGTCGGTTACACGACCTTCCAGGCCATCATGTCCACCGGCTGGTGACGACGGCGCCGGGCGGCGGACCGACGCGACCTCCAGCACGGAGTTGTCATCGGGGCCGAAGCAGGTCAGAAGGGCCGCCGGAGCGAACCGGTCGCCTCCGTCACGGATCTACCCAAGTAGAGACGGCCGCGGGGGCGTCGTCAACAAGCGGAAGGGAAAACCATGACGAAGGTACGCGGAGTAGCCATGCTGATCGCGTCCGGGGCCGTGGTCGCGGGCGTCGGGTTCTCGGGGGCCCCAGCGCTCGCCGACGGCCCGGACACGCCGCCAGAGGTGGTCGACACGATCGAGGCGGCCGAGTGGCCCGAGCTGGCGGAGGGGCAGAACCGCTGGGAGGTGTCGGTCGTCAAGTTCATGCTCTTCGACTTCGGCTACCTCGACGTCGTCCACGCCGACGAGCACTTCGACGAGCGGTTGACCGAAGCCGTCATCGACTACCAGACCGCCAAGGACATCGAGGCGGACGGCGTGGTGGGTGCCGCCACCTGGGAGGCCCTCAGCGACGACATGGGGCTCGTTCAGCCGGGTGACAGCGGCAACCTGGTGAAGGCTGTCCAGCAGGCGCTGATCAGCGGGTACGGCTACGACCTGTTGTTGGACGGCGAGTTCGGCCCGGCGACCGAAGCGGCCGTGCGCGACTTCCAAGCTGCACAGGGAATCGACGACGACGGCATCGTCGGCCCGATCACCTTCCAGGCCCTCATGACCCCCGACGACACCTCCGTCGACTGACCACCGGTCTCCGTGCCCCGGTCGGACGCGTGGGTCCCCGGCCGGGGCACGGCCATGCCGTCCCAAGCTTCGGGCGCTGGCGCCCCCAGGGTTCGGGCAGCTCGCCATCGGGTCGCAGGCAGGCGTCGGTGCCCTGCTCGGACCTACACCCCCTACCGTGACCGAACAGGGCTCGACACAACCCGGTCCCCCTCCCCCACAATGGAGCTTCGACTCCCCACGAGCACGGAGATCCCGTGAACCCACCTCCTCCGCACGGTTCGGGACCGCAGGGCTTCCAGCCGCCGCACGGCCCCGGCCCACAGAGCCCCCACCAGTACCCGTTCGGCTATCCCCCGCAGCCCGAGCCCCAAGGCTTGGGAACGGGGGCCAAGGTCGCTCTGGGCGGTGCCGCGCTGGGCACGGCCTTCCTCGTCCTCGCCGCTGTCGCCGCCTTCGTCCGGGTGCCCTCCGACGGCGCACCCACCGCCCAGGACGACCCCTCCGTTTCAGCAACGGACGAGGAGCCGGACCCGGACGACGCGGACCAGAACGAGGGCTCAGCCGAGGACGACAGCACGGACGAGTCCGCGGACGACGGGCCCGAGGGTCCGGGCACCCCTCCGGACTTCCCCGAGCACGACGTCCTCGAGGCGAGCGGCAGCGGTGACACCCTCGTCGAGGTGGAGCCTTCGTTCGACGACGTACGGATCATCTCGATGACCCACGAGGGGTCCGATGTGTTCAGTTTGTACGCCGGGGGATCCGACTCCGACTCCGCGGACCTGGTGGCCACCAAGCGAAGCCCCTACGAGGGCCGGATGCTGCTCACCACGATCTTCGAGGACGACATCGGCATGCTGAAGATCGAAGCCGACGGTGACTGGGAGGTCACCATCGAGCCGTTGACCCACGCGACCCCCTGGCGGGCGGACGAGAGCGAGTACTCCGACAGCGGCGATGACGTCCTCCAACTGCTGTGGTCCACCGGCACCTTCGCTTCCCTCAGCCTGAACCACGAAGGAGACAGGTACTTCAGTGTCAAAAGCCTCGCCGGGGAGAGCACCAACATCATGGCCAACGAACTCGGCGCCTACGAGGGGGAGGAGCCCCTGCAGGACGACGCGGACATCTTGGAGGTCGGGGGCGACGGTGAGTGGACCCTGACCCGCTGAGCGGGCCCTGACTGGACCGGGCTCCGGTGGGGAGTCCGACAGGACCGCCAACAGCCCGAAGGGCCCCTGCCGCGGCTCGGAAGCTCAAGGCGGCAGGGGCCCTCTGTGCACGGTCGGCTACTCGGGCTTGATCACCGGGATCATGCCGGTGACCGCCTCGGAGCCGGAGTCGACCGGGTCGGGCAGCAGCGGCCGCACACGGCGCTGGATCTCCCGCGTGATCTTCTCCTGCGGCTCGCGGGCGTCGAGCACCAGGTACCGGTCCGGGTGCTCCTCCGCGAGCGCGCGGAAGCCCTTGCGGACGCGGGTGTGGAAGTCCGCCGACTCGGACTCGATCCGGTCGGCCGGACCGCCCAGCCGGGAGAGGCCGTCCTCGGGGCGCACGTCCAGCAGCACCGTCAGGTCGGGGACCAGCTCCTGGGTCGCCCACGAACTGACCTCGCGGATGTCGTCCACCGCCAGGTCGCGCCCGGCCCCCTGATAGGCGAGCAGCGAGTCGACGTAGCGGTCGCTGATCACCACTGCGCCGCGGCGCAGCGCCGGGAGGATCTCCTGTTCGACGTGGTCGGCCTTGTCCGCCGCGTACAGGAGTACCTCGGCGCGGTCGGTGATGTGCGAGTTCTCGCGGTCGAGCAGGATACCGCGCAGCCGCATACCGAGCTTGGTGGCGCCCGGCTGGCGGGTGCCCACCGCCTCGAACCCCTGGTCACGCAGCCACACCGTCAGTTCGCGCACCTGGGTGGACTTGCCCGCACCCTCGCCGCCCTCGACGACGATGAAGGCACCGGTGATCCTGCTGTCCTCCTCCTCTTCGGGCTGCGGGGTGACCCCGCGCAGCGCCGCGAAGAGTTCGGGAAGCAGCCCGGGGCCGGCTTCGGGCACGTCCTGGTTGGCCTGGTGGTAGGCGACGAACGCCGCGACGAGGGCGATCAGGCCGCCCGCCATCAGAAGCAGGCCGCTGCCGTGCAGGTCGTAGCTGAGCGGGCCGCCGAGCGGGATCTCGTGGTCACCGGCGAAACCGGCGGCCAGCGGGGCCAGGACCGCTCCCCCGAGGAGCGCCAGTCGGCCCGTCCCGTGCAGGAGGGCGAACCCGGCTGCGCGCTGGTCCTCCTCCACCTCGACACTGACCAGCGACGTCCCGATTCCCCAGGCCAAGCCCGAGGCCAGGCCGAGCACGAGGACCAGGAGCGCGGTGAGGACCATGTCGGCGATCGCGCCGGAGAAGAGCAGGGCCAGACCGCCCAGGATGACGGCCAGCCCGTAGAGGCGACGCCGACTGAACTGCTTGAGGACGCGCGGGCCGGAGACCAGGCCCAGGCCCAGCCCCAGGAAGAGCGCGGCGACGAGGACACCGAAACCGGCGTTGCCCGCGCCGAGGTTCTCCACGTGCGGGCGCCCCACACCGAGGACGATGCCGCCCGCGGCGGCCGTGGCGGCCAGGCCGACGACCACGCCGCGCACGAGCGTCCCCGCACCGACCGCGGCGCGGCCTGCGAAGACGGCGCTCAGGATGTTCGCGTCGCGGTTGGGGCTCTGCGCCTCCTTGGACACCGTGTGCTTGGGCAGTGGCAGCCCGGCGACGACGATCGCCGCCACGAAGAAGGTGAGGGCGTTCAGGTAGAGGGCGACATCCGCCTCGGGGTTGGCCATGGTGGGCACGAGCGCGCCCAACACGTTGCTGACCGACGCCAGCGCGGCGAACAGCAGGGCCGCGACCGGCGCGGCGCCGTATGTGGCCAGGAGGGTCAGCCGGTTGGCCTGGCCGAGCATCCGTTTGGGCACGAGCGTGGGGATCGTGGCGTCGCGCGCGGGGGTCCAGAAGAGGGCGACGATCTCCGCGAGCAGGCTCGCGATCAGCAGCCACTCCAGCGCGAAACCGGAGAACATCAGGCCGACGACCGGGATGGAGACGTAGAGGAGGCCGCGGAGGACGTCTCCGGCGACCATCGTCCACCGCCGGTCCAGGCGGTCCGCGACGGCACCGGCGAGCGGGCTGAGGAGGACCGCGGGCGCCAGTTTGATGGCGACGACGCCGGTGACGGCGAGGTATTGGACGAGAGTGGAGCTGTCGGCCGTGAAGATGGCCGCGAGGGACACCAGCGCCAACAGGCTCAGCCAGTCACCAAGGCTGGAGAGGGAAAGCGAGACCCACAGCCTTCGGAAGGGTGTGATCGCGAGGACGTTCTGCGCCTCGGCCGGCGCTCCCAGGGGTGCAGATCTGCTCATAGCGCTCAAGATTATCGATGAGGGGGATAGGAACTGACAGGCATCAGTCACCTGTCCATGGAATCGGGGGATACGGGCGGGGGTCACACACGTTTCCGTGCCCCCATCCGTCACGCACAGCGTAGTACGCAAGATCATTCCCCGACAGGGGATGAAGTTGCGTATCCGTTGCAATACACGCGGGAACGCTCACCCGGGCGCCCCACGGAGGGAACGTCCAGGTGAGCGTCACTGCTCACCGCCGACTGCGGAGGCCCGTCCGGCCGTTGGCCGCGGACGCCGGTCAGGCCTCTTCGGAGGCCTTCTTGGCGGCCGTCTTCGGCTCGCCGGTCTTCTTGGCGGCGGGCTTCTTCGCCGCCGTCTTCTTGGTGGTCGTGGTCTTCTTGGCCGCGGGCTTCTTCGCCGGGGCCTTCTTCTTGGCCGGGGCCTTCTTCTTGGCGGGGGCCTTGGCCCGGCGGTCGGCCAGCAGCTCGGCGGCGCGTTCGTCGGTGATCGACTCGACCTCGTCACCCTTGCGCAGGGACGCGTTGACCTCTCCGTCGGTGACGTAGGGGCCGAAGCGGCCGTCCTTGACCACCATCTTGGCTCCCGACTCCGGGTCCTGTCCGAGCTCGCGCAGCGGGGGGGCCGCGGCACGGCGACCGCGCTGCTTGGGCTGCGCGAAGATCGCCTTGGCCTCCTCCAGGGTGATCGAGAAGATCTGCTCCTCGGTCTCCAGGGAGCGGCTGTCGGTGCCCTTCTTGAGGTAGGGGCCGAAGCGGCCGTTCTGCGCGGTGACGTCCTCGTCGTCGAGCTGTCCCACCACGCGGGGCAGGGACAGCAGGCGCAGCGCGTCCTCCAGGGTGACCGTGTCCAGGTCCATGCTCTTCAGCAGCGAACCGGTGCGCGGCTTGACCTTGGCCTTCGCCTTGCTCTTGGGCTTGGTCTCGCCCTCGGCGGGCGCGGCCTCCTCGATGACCTCGGTGACGTAGGGGCCGAAGCGCCCGGTCTTGGCCAGGACCGTGCGGCCGGTCTCGGGGTCGACTCCGAGATCCCGGTCGCCGCTGGGCTGGGCGAAGAGCTCCTCGGCCTTGGCCTCGGTCAGCTCGTCCGGCGCCAGGTCCTCCGGCACGTTCACGCGGGCACCGTCGCGGTCCAGGTAGGGACCGTAGCGGCCCACCCGCAGCACGATGTCGGTACCGGGCAGCGGGAGGGAGCTGACCTCCTTGGGGTCGATCTCGGAGAGGTGGTCGCCCACCAGCTCCTTGAGACCCATCTCCTCCTGGCCGTCGGCGTCCTGGCCGCCGAAGTAGAAGCGGCGCAGCCAGGGCAGGCTCTCGGCCTCGCCGCGGGCGATGCTGTCCAGGCTGTCCTCGAGGCGCGCGGTGAACTCGTAGTCCACCAGGTTGCCGAAGTGCCGCTCCAGCAGCTGCACGACGGCGAACGCCAGGAAGGACGGCACGAGCGCCGTGCCCTTCTTGAAGACGTAGCCCCGGTCGAGGATGGTGCCGATGATCGAGGCGTAGGTGGAGGGGCGGCCGATCTCCCGCTCCTCCAGCTCCTTGACCAGGGTGGCCTCGGTGTAGCGCGCGGGCGGCCGGGTGCTGTGCCCCTCGGCCTCCAGGCTCTGCGCCTTGACCGGGTCGCTCTCGGCCATCGGGGGCAGGCGGCGCTCACGGTCGTCCAGGTCCGCGGCGGGGTCGTCGGACCCCTCAACGTAAGCCTTGAGGAAGCCGTGGAAGGTGATGACCTTTCCGCTGGCACTGAACTCGGCGACCTCGCCGTTGGTGGAGGTCCCCTGAATCTTCACCGTGACGGACTCGCCGACCGCGTCCTTCATCTGGGAGGCGACCGTGCGCTTCCAGATGAGCTCGTAGAGGCGGAACTCGGGGCCGGACAGCCCGGACTGGGCGGGGGTCCGGAAGTTGTCGCCCGCGGGGCGGATCGCCTCGTGCGCCTCCTGCGCGTTCTTGACCTTCTTGGAGTACACGCGCGGCTTTTCCGGCAGGTAGTCGCCGCCGTACAGGCTCCGCACCTGGTTGCGGGCGGCCTTGATCGCGCTGTCCGACAGCGTGGTGCTGTCGGTACGCATGTACGTGATGTGCCCGTTCTCATACAGCCGCTGGGCGACCTGCATGGTCTGCTTCGCGGACAGGTTGAGCTTGCGGGACGCCTCCTGCTGGAGGGTGGTGGTGCGGAAGGGCGCGTACGGCGAGCGGCGGTAGGGCTTGCGCTCCACCGAGCTGACCGCGAACCCGGTCCCGGTCAGGCGCTCGGCCAGGCCGCGGGCGGCCGCCTCGTCCAGGTGGCGTACGTCGCGGTCGGCGCGGATGGTGCCCTGGGAGGTGAAGTCGCGGCCCGCGGCGATCCGCTTGCCGTCGACGGAGACCAGGGTGGCGGGGAACGTGGCGGGCCCGTCGGCAGCACCGGCCTCGGTGGCGTCGAAGACCGCCTTGAGGTCCCAGTACTCGGCGCTGGTGAACGCCATGCGCTCGCGCTCGCGCTCGACCACCAGGCGGGTGGCGACGGACTGCACGCGGCCCGCCGAGAGCTTCGGCATGACCTTCTTCCACAGCACGGGTGAGACCTCGTAGCCGTAGAGGCGGTCCAGGATGCGCCGCGTCTCCTGCGCGCTGACCAGACGGGTGTTCAGGTCACGCGTGTTGTTCTTGGCGTGCTGGATGGCGTCCTTGGTGATCTCGTTGAAGACCATCCGGCGGACGGGGATCTTGGGCTTGAGCTCCTCGCGCAGGTGCCAGGCGATGGCCTCACCCTCGCGGTCCTCATCAGTGGCGAGCAGGAGTTCGTCGGCCTCCGCCATGAGCTCCTTGAGCTTCTTGACGTGTGCCTTCTTGTCGGTGTTGACGACGTAGAGCGGCTCGAAGTCGCCGTCCACGTCGACACCGAGCCTCGCCCAGGGCTGACCCTTGTACTTCGCGGGGATCTCAGCGGCCTTGGTGGGCAGGTCACGGATGTGGCCGATGCTGGACTCCACGACGTAGCCGTGTCCCAGATAACCGGCGATGGTCTTCGCCTTGGCTGGCGACTCGACGATGACGAGAGCGGTCCCCGTCCCCTGACTTCCGTTGTCCTTCGAGCCGTTCTTGCCGGCGCTGCCCTTCTTGGGTGGCACGCTTTTTCCCCTACGTCTAGCCTTACGTGTTCTGTCGGCCGCGGTCCTTCGGTTCCGTGGGAACCGACAGTAACCGAACTACAGGACTCCCCCGTCGGTGAGCGGGCGCGGACGGCCCTCGCGGCGTGGACCCGCCGCGGACTCCGAACCTCCACCCACCGGCACCCGCAGAATAAGCGCTACCCCGACCGGTACCGGCCCGTAACGTGCGCTACCGACCGTGGCGACGCTCTCCTTCGGACCGACGCCCACTCGGACGAGCACCTCTAACACCCCGATCGGGTGACTTGCGTCACACTTGGGCGTTCAGAGTGTCCCTGCCTCCAGAATGCGGCGAGTCCTCCCGGATATTCCCGGGAGGACTCGGCTCACGTCCGGAACCCTGCGGTCGCCACCTCCACTCTCCCGCAGTCCACCGCGTTCCATAACGGAACGGGAGCGCGGAGGCGACTCACCACGATGCGTTTCCCACACACAGTGCTTCGGACGTGCACGGCACTTGGTGCCGTTCGCGGGGCACGGTCCCGGTTCACCGCTTCGCCGACCCTGGGAGTCCGGCTTCCCGCAGTCCACCGCGTTCCATAACGGAACGGGAGGCCGCACTCCCCTGGTCCGGCGAGTGGCCGTGACCGGTCACACGCCCCGCACAGGTCCTCGCGGACCCGTTCTGGTCGTTACAGGCCGATGCCCGCGGCACCCAGCAGGTCACCGACCGGGTCGACGTCCGGGATCTCGGTGGCCTCGGGCAGCTCCTCGGGCAGCTCCTCGACGAGCTCCGGGGCCTGCTCCTCGACCTGCTCGGGCGCCTGCTCGGGGGCCTCTTCCGGGGCCTGCTCCGGGGCCTGCTCGGGGGCGGGCTCCTCGACGGCCCGGTCGGCGGTCTCGGTCAGGTCGTAGCCGACGGGCAGCATCTCGGAGACGGGCACCTCGGGCAGCTCACCGACGAGCGGCGCGCTGTCCATGGCCGCGGACTGCTCCTCGGTCTCGGCACTGTGGTGCACGACCTCCGCACCGTCGCCGGTGGAGCTCGCTCCCGCGATCCCCGCCACGGCGCCGATGGCGTTGCCGGACACGTTCACCGGGACGTCCAGGTCGCCGACGATCTGGTTGCCGCCGGCCAGCGAGCCGTTGCCCGAGGTCCGGATGTCGCGCTCGGCGTCCTTGACCTTGGCGGTGCTGTCGGTGGAGGCCGCGCCCGCGACGCCGCCCAGGGCACCGATGGCGTTGCCGGTGACGTTCACCGGGATGTCGCCGTCCACGACCAGCTGGTTGCCGCCCAGCAGGGAGCCGTTGCCCGAGGTGGCGATCGACTGGTGCTCGCGGACCGGAGCGGACTGCTGCAGGACGCCGGCGTCCACACCGGAGGTGTCCGGCAGGACCTGCGCGTTCTCGGCCACCTCGGTGACCAGGTCGGTCGCGGTGAGCTGACCGGACTGGTGCTCGACCTCGGCGGCCTGGTGCTCGACCTCGGCGGCCTGGTGGTGCCGGACGATCGCGTCGGCGTCGGTGGCGGCAGCTCCGGCCACACCACCCACGGCACCGACCGCGTTACCGGACACGTTCACCGGGACGTCCAGGTCGCCGACGATCTGGTTGCCGCCGATCAGCGAGCCGTTGCCCGAGGTAGCGATGTCCGGGTCGTCGCTCCCGTGACCGTGGTGACCCTTGCCCTTGCCCTTGCCCTTGTAGCCGTAGCCGTCGTCACCGGAGCTGTGGTGCACCACGGAGTCGGCGTCGGTGGCGGCCGCTCCGGCCACACCACCCACGGCACCGACCGCGTTGCCGGACACGTTCACCGGGACGTCGCCGTCCACGACCAGCTGGTTGCCGCCGGCCAGCGAGCCGTTGCCCGACGAGCGGACGTCGTTGTGGTTGTGGTCGATCACCTTGGCGTCGGAGTCCGTGCTGGAGGCGCCCGCGATCCCGGCCACGGCGCCGACGGCGTTGCCGGACACGTTCACGGGAACGTCCGCGTTGGCCACCGCCTGGTTGCCGCCGAGAACCGAGCCGTTGCCGCTGGTGGCCGCGTCGCTGTCGGCGTAGGCAATGCCACTGCCCAGGGCGACGAAGCCAGCCGCCAGGAGCACGGACTTCGCGGATGTGCTTGCCCACTTACGCATGTGGGAAGTCCTTTCGAGAAAACAGGTTGATGAGAAGTGCATGGGCCACAGGCCGTTCCACACCCCTGGGTAGGGCGCGGGCCTTCGGCCAAGGCCGGGGATCATCCGGTCGGCTCCGCACCTGGTCGGTGCGTGGTCTGCCGGGCTGCTGAGTGCGGCCCCGTCCGTCTCCGCTGGGTGCGTACGGACGACCCCACCCCGTCGATCAGCTCCGCTCTGGTTGAGCGGCGGCTGACGTGAACCCCGAGCACATGGCCGTGGCCGGTGCTGCGGGACTCGCGTCAACCCCCGGGCGCGCGGCCCGGGAGGCCGATCAGCTCTCGCTCTTGCGGCGCCTGCCGAAGAGCAGGAGCCCGGCGCCTGCGGCGACGGTGAGGATCGCGGCGGCGACCAGCCCGGTGAGCGCGCCCTGGTCGGCGCCGGTGACCGCCAGGCGGTGCTCGTCGGCGGGCGGAGCGGAGGGAGACGCGGACTCGGAAGGCGCCTCGGAGGGCTCCTCCTCCGCCTGCTCCTCGCGCTCCTTGTCCTCCGGGGGTTCCTCCTCGACGGGCTCCTCCGGCTCCTCTTCGACGGGCTCCTCAGGCTCTTCCGGGTACTCGGGGTACTCGGGGTACTCGGGGTACTCGGGGTAGTCGGGGTACTCGGGGTAGTAGCCGTCGTAGTCGCCGGGGTCTTCGTCGCTGTCCCGGGGAACGCTGGTGGAACTGGCACCGGTCACGCTGGCCTCACCGTCGGTGCAGTCGGCCCCGGCGAGTCCGAGGACCGCGATGGCGTTGCCGCAGACGTTGATCGGAGCGTCGATGTCCGCCTCGATCTGGTTGCCGCCACCGATCGAACCGTTTCCACTGGTCGTGGTGTCGGCGTAGGCGATGCCCGTGGTGCTGGCGAGGAATCCGGCTGTCAGAAGGGCGGCGAATCGGACGTGGGTTGTCTGGGTCATTGGATGTCCTGTCAACGAGGAGTTCTGCTGGATGCTCCTGATGACCGCGGACGGGATCCCGGCGTCAATGCCTGGGAAAGAGAGCACGCCCACCGAGAAGGGTGAGGCGGCTGTGCGCAGGGCGCACGGACCGGCCGCGGTCTGGAGCGCGACTAGTCAGGGGAGAAGGAGGGGTCGTCCGCGGCGTCGCGGACCACCAGGTTGGGGTCGCCGGGAAGGGCGACCCGCTGTGCCTGAAGCACCATGTGATCGGACCGGGCCATGAGGAATCCCGCGGCACCGGGCGTCGGGAAGGACGGGGCGGAGGCACCGGTGGTGTCCGGCCCGGCCTGGTACTCGGAGCCGCCGCCGATCAGGCGGATACGCTCCGCGGACTCGTCGTCGGAGTCCTCGTGGCCAGCGCTCTGCGATGCCTCGTCGGCCACGCGCCAGGACGTCTCGGCCACGTGTGCGGCGACCTCGTCGGCCGCGCGCGCCACCCGGTCCTGACGCTCGTCGCGCTCGTCCCGCTCCCGCTCTTCGAGCTCCTTGTCGGAACGCTGTTCCCCGGGCAGAACGGCGGCCGTGAGCTCCTCGTCGGAGCCCAGGATCGGCAGGCCCAAAGGCCCGCCGGGCTCAGCCACGGAATCGATCCCGCCGTCGCCGACCGTGTCGGTCAGGCCGGCAGCCACGCCTTCGACCAGGCCGGCCTCGCGCAGGGACTCGTCCGTGGACTCCACCACGTCCTGGCCGGTGCGGGCGACCCCGGTGACGAGGCCGGTGGCCTCGCGAGCGGTGTTGTCGACGGCTTGGCCGGTGTCGTGGACCACGCTGTTGGCGACCGCGCCGACCGTGCTCTCCTCAAGGGCCTCGCTGACACCCGTCTCCTGGAGCGCGGTCTCGGGAAGCGAGGACGCCTGCGGGACGACACTGTCGGCGATGGCCTCCGTGGAGGAGACGGCTCGGTCCGCGGTTTCGGAGATCCGGGTCTCCCGGATCTCGTCGGTGGCCTGATCGGCGCGTTCGGTGACGTCATCGACGCGGCCGTCGCCCAGGACGTCGACCCCGTCGTCGCTGAGAACACCGTCGACGTCACCGTCGCCCAGGACGCTGTCGACGAGCCCGCCGGACTCGGGGGAGGCCTCGCTGTGCGCGACGCCCATTCCCCCGGCCAGCCATGCGACGGCGACGATGCCGGACAGGAGCAGCAACCGGGCGTAGGTTCCACGGGCATTGCGAGCAGCGCGGCTGGGGGAAACCAGCCACCCTCGGCTCGCGAGCACCATGAATGCCCCTTCGTTTCGCTGCTGCTGGACGGTCCCGTGCGGCCGTGCCGCTTCCGGTCACACTGCGGGGCCCGACAAACGGAGACCCCGCCGCACTCAAAGCAACCTTAGCATCACGTTGGGTGACCGTGTGCGAGAAAGCGAACCGCGCCGAGAAGTTACTCGGCGCGGTTCGCCCATAGCGGGACATACTCGGGTCAGAGCACGGCGTCCCTGGTCAGCCGATGCCGACGACCGGTCAGCTCATGCCCACGAAACGGTCCAGCACCCGCACCCCGAACTGGAGGCCGTCCACGGGGACTCGCTCGTCGACCCCGTGGAACATGCCCGCGAAATCCAGCTCCGGCGGGAGCTTCAGCGGGGAGAAACCGTAGTTGCGCACCCCGAGTCGGGAGAAGCTCTTCGCGTCCGTACCGCCCGAGAGGCAGTAGGGAACAGCCTTGGCACCCGGGTCCTCGGCCAGCAGGGACTCCGACATCGCGTTGACAAGACCGCCGTCGAAGGAGGTCTCCACCGAGGGCAGGTGGTGGATGAACTCGCGACTGACCTTCGGGCCGAGGAGCTCGTCGACCTTGGCGAAGTACTCGTCCTCGGTGCCGGGCAGGAAGCGCCCGTCGACCTGCGCGGTGGCCTCACCCGGGATGACGTTGGCCTTGTAGCCACCGCCGAGAACCGTCGGGTTGAGGGTGTTACGCAGAGTGGCACCGATCATCTTGGCGATCGGCCCCAGCCGGGCCACCGTGGCGTCGACGTCCTTCTCGTCGAAGGGGATGCCGAACTCCTCGCAGATCTCCTCGAGGAAGGTCCGCACGGTCGGGGTCAGCTGCACCGGGAACTCGTGCTGGCCCAGGCGCGCGACGGCGGCGGCCAGCTCGGTGACCGCGTTGTCGCTGCTGACCATCGAACCGTGCCCCGCGGTGCCGCGCGCGGTGAGCTTCATCCACGCGATGCCCTTCTCCGCGGTCTCCACCAGGTAGAGGCGACGGTTCTCGTTGACCGTGAAGGAGAAGCCGCCGACCTCGCTGATCGCGGAGTCGCAGTCGGCGAACAGCTCAGGATGCTCGTTCACCAAGTACTGGGCGCCCCAGGTACCGCCGGCCTCCTCGTCGGCGAGGAAGGCCAGCACGATGTCCCTCGGAGGCTTGCGCCCCTCCCGGAGCCGCTGCCGCAGCATGGCCAGGACCATCGCGTTCATGTTCTTCATGTCGACCGCGCCGCGGCCCCACACGCATCCGTCGGCGACCTCGGCCGCGAAGGGGTGGTGGGTCCAGTCCTCCGGGGCGGCCGGCACCACGTCCAGGTGCCCGTGGATGAGCAGCGGCGGCCGGCTGGAGTCCTCGCCCGTGATCCGCGCCACCACGTTGCTGCGCCCGGGGTGCTTCTCGTAGATCTGCGACTCCACCCCGACCTCGTCGAGCCTGGTCGCTACGTACTCCGCGGCCTTGCGCTCCCCCGGCCCCGAGTGGTCGCCGTAATTGGAGGTGTCGAACTCGATCAGCTCGCGGCACAGGTCGACGACCTCGACCTCCGTCGCACTCAAGCCCTTGTCTGGTTCCGCCATCTGGCTCTCCCGTCTGCGTCCGCACCTTTTGCCCTAGACACTGCCACGGTCACCCCCGGGCGGAAAACTGGTTCGGGGCCCTTCAGACCTTTGCTATGGTTGAACCTGTTCGGCGCGAGAGCGACCGAGCGACCCAGTCCGGGTGGCGGAATAGGTAGACGCGCTAGCTTGAGGTGCTAGTGGCCGTTAAGGCTGTGGGGGTTCAAGTCCCCCCTCGGACACGTCAGTTTGTACATATTGCGCCCTTCGTGCGAGTTGAGGTCCGCCTCGGCTCGCACGACGCGTTTCACGGGGTGGTAGGTCAGGCGAAGGTCCAGCCCCGTGTAGAGGGCGCTCTTCGCCTCGCGGTCTGCTTCACGGATCATGGTGGCGAAGTCTCCTATCGCTTCGAGATGGGCCTCGATCTCGTTGGCTTCCAGCCGTTGCGGACCGTCCTCGCGCTCCTTGAGCTGAGCGTTGGCCAGAGCCCGGTCAGCCTTGACCTCCCGAATCCACTCCCCAACGATCTCCGGGTCTGTTCCCGACTCCAACGCGGCGCGGTAGCGAGAAAGCTTGGTGTCGCATTCGGCGAGCTTCTCCTCGGCCGCACGCTTTACGGCCTGGCCAGTCTCATCCTTTTGCTGCGACTCGGTGAGCAGACGAAGAGTCTCTTCTCTGCGCGTGGGCTCGAACAGCCTGGCGAGCCAGTCGTCCAGCACCGGAAGCACGTCGTCCTCCTTCAGATACACCGAACGCGGATGGGCCACGTGGTTGGCCATGGCGTACTCGTTGGGGAAGGTGCACCGGTAGTAGGGGCGCTGGTTGTTCCAGCTCCCCTGCATCCTGCGGTTGCACAGACCGCAGTGCAGCCGACTACGCAACGGATAGACACGCCCGGTGCTGCGCGGGCGGCGAGTCACGGCCCGGCGTCCCTTGACTTCGAGTAGACGCTGCGCCTGCGCGAAATCCTCGTCCGAGACCAGTGGCTCGTGCACGATCTCGTTCGAGACGACCCACTGGTCCTGGTCGTTCCACCGCAACTTGGTGGTGTAGCCCAGCGAGACGTCACGCACGTCGAGCAACTCTTCGGACTTGTGTTGCTTGTTCCACACCTGGTGGCCCGTGTAGCGGGGGTTCTTCAGGATGGCCCGGATCGCGTTCTTGGACCAGGCCAGTCCGGTGCGATGAGGGTTGCGCCGACGGTCGTGTGCCGACGGCGAGGGTATGCCCTCACTGGTCAACATCTCCGCGATGGCGAAGATCCCCAGCCCGCACAGGAAGTCGGCGAAGATCCTCTGCACGACGTGTCTGGTCACGGGATCCGGAACCATACGGTGCATGCGCTTGCCGTCCGCGGCCTTGGCCGGATTGGGGTGAGGGCCAGCGTCCTGAAGCATGTAGCCGTAAGGAGGACGTCCCCCCAGCCATCGACCCTCCAACTTGGCCTGTGCCGCCATGGCGGCCTGCACTCGCACCTGGATACGGGTGCGCTCGCCCTTACTGGTTCCGCCGAACACCGACATGATCATGGTGTGGGCCTCGTTACGCGAGTCGATCGCGCCCCCGACCTCGGGCACCCACAACGGCACACGGAAGTGATGGAACAACGGGAAGGTGTCATTGAACTGGGCGTCGTAGAAGACACGCTGGGGCTCGCCCACCACCACCGCATCGAACCCCCGATCGGGATCCTCCAACAGGCGCAGCAACCGCGATCCCTGCGGCCGACGACGCGGGGGCACAGAGCGCGACTTGTCCATGTCGAAGAACTCGGTGACGATCTGGCCTCGCTGGCCGATGAGCGCCTCGGCTCGGGTGCGTTGCCAGGCACGCGATGCTTCGGGGTCCTGGAGGTCGTCGGTGGACACGCGGGCCCACAGGGCGAACCTCAGCGGGTCCTCACTCGGGAGGTTGCTCTGGGTCATTCTGCTGGCCTCCTGGGCCGGGTTCAGAGTCGTGCGTATCGGACGAGGAGTGTTGTGCGTACGCACTGCGGACGATCCGCAGTAGTGCCCGGGCCGCTTCGGGGGAAAGGTCCGGCGGCTCTTCGGGGACGATCACACGTACTGGGTTCCTGGAGCCGGTATGGCTGTCAGGGTAGGACCCAGAACCTTCGTTTTCATAGTGTTTTAGCTGGTCAGAACCCTTCTCTTGCTCTTCAGCCACACAAACCTCCCTCGGAGGTAAGGTCCCGGAGAACGGCAATACCGGTACCAGTTCGGCAATGCCGCCCTTGCCGCTTCGATCCCTCGTTCACGTGGTGATGCTGAGGGCTCTGGATCCCGGGACCACTGCGCGGTGGAATGGGCGCACGGTCGTGTTCGAGGCATGAACGGACGTTGCCGAGATGGGATCGCGTACCGCGTAGCAACGAGACGGAGCAGGTAACCGGTTGGAGCCCTCTTCTCATTGGGCCTCCCAACGGGTTCTCGAAACGCCTTCGGCGCGTGGCCGCCGGGGCGGATGCCACCCTTCCCGAGGCGGCAGTGCCGCGACCGGCTGCCATCCGACCGCGCGCAGCGATGCCCCGGTTTCGTCGGCGCGGGTGTAGGTGACCAGGCGGTGGTAGGCCAGTGCCCGCGCGGCCCTCCAGGAGGCGGCGTAGAGCATCGAGCAGGCGTTGGGTCTGCCATTACTGGCGAGACGGGTGACTTCGAGGGTGCGCCCGTCATCGAGTCCTCGCGCGACCGGTCGTCCGACCACGGCAACAGCGACGAGAACACCGTCGTGGTCGGCAATACCGAGGCTGAACTTGTGTCCCCTCGGCGGTTTCAGGTGGCGATGCCAGACTTCGATGAACGCCTTCGCTTCAGTGAACGGCACGGGCACGAGCGTCAGCCTCATGTCGCCCCTCCCTCTGCGGCATGGGCCATCTCGGCCAGTAGGTGCCGGACGGCAGCAGTGGCCTGCTGCGGTACCACAGCGTTGCCGAGGGCCTGTAGTTGGGCACGACCCGGCATGCCGAGGTCCGGGTCGGTGACCCACCCCTGGTGGAGCAGCATCCACTCGACCAATTGAGCACGCAGTCGGGGCTGTGCCCGCCTGCCGGTCTCGATGGGCGCTGGTGCCGCTCTGCCGATCACCGTTTCCCAGCGCCGGATCGCGAGCCCGTAGTCCGCCCATGCGTACGCGAACGGCGGGTGTGCGTACGCGGCTGCGTGCCGTCGTTGCCGGGGTGCGTACCGATGACCCCGGAGGACAGCGTGGGGTTCCAGCGTGAATCCCTCTGGTGCGGGCTTGCCCTGGTGGCATCGCTGGCCAGCGGTGTGGGCAGCAAACACCCGGGAGCGCGGGTGCGGCTGGTGGTGTGCGCAGTGCAGGTGCGTGCGTACGCAGGCGGGTGACACAGCACGTCGGAAACCCGCACCTGGCGTCCGCGCCGCGTACGCACATGAGAATCCGACGCGCCCCGATCCCCGTCGCTGGCGCACGGGGTGGGCAACAACAAAGATGCGCTCGCGCCGGGGTGCGCCGATGCCGCTGGCGCGTACGCAACACGAGCGTGCGTCATACCCCGCGCGGGCCAGGTCGGCGCAGCCGGTACGCAGCGAGCCGATCAGCGTGTGCCGCTCGGTGGTGGTGGCTTTGGGCTGTGACAGTGCCCTGGCCATCACTGGTCCTCACCGCCCGCTGCCGGATCGGTGGCGGCATCGCCCCGGCACGCCCAGGGCGCGCACCCGCAGGGATGCCACCCGGTGTCCGTGCTCAGGTCGGCCTGGTCCAGTGGGACGCGGTCGGGGTGCAGGTAGAAGGTGGTGCCGTCCGGCATGCCGCGCAGTGCCGGGCTGGGGTGGCCGTGCCGCAGGGTGGTGTCGATCGATACCGCGTCGGCGAACGCCGCCGGGTCGGTGTCACGTAGATGTCGCCAGGATCGGTTGGAGCGCAGCGGGCAGGGGATGCATGCCAGGTCCAGGGTCGTGGGGAGCCCGTGCTGGGCCAGAAAAGCGGCGCAGTCGGTGCTCGTCCACCCGATGTCGATCACTGGGCGGCGAAAGCGGATATAGCGCGGGCCGGTCGAAGGCGGGGCCTGGGCCTGGGCCTGTCCGAGGGCGGTGCCGGTAGCGCACTCGGCCGCAACTCCGTCGGGGATCGGGGTGGGGCGGGGGTAGCCGAGCAGACGACGCACCGCGCTGGACAGTGCCACCCCTGGCGGTGGGCGCATCCCTGGGGTAGGCGTCCGGCAACGCGGTCAGCGGTGAGAGTGAACAACGGCAGCGGCAAGACTATGCCGTCGAGGCTGTCTCGTGCAGTATCACCGGTCCGGGCATGGATCCAGTCCATGCCGGACGCGGTGGCTCTGTGCCGCAACGCGTCCAGGTCATGGTGGGTCTGCTCAGGTAGCCAACCGGTGTCGGGCACCAGGACGGCGTCGAAGGTGCCGATCGCGCCGTGGGTGGCCAGGACGAGCAGAGTGGTGGCTCCAGGGCTGCCGTCGATCAGCAGGTATCGGGGGCGGGATGGGTGGTGGGTCATGGGTGGGTGGTCGGCTGAGTGTCGAACGCCTTACCCATCAAGAAGAACGAGATGCCGTTTTTCGCTCATTCCGATTGAGGTCATGCGTACGCAGCACGTACGCATCAGACCTTTTTCTCCTGCACACCCTGGACGCGGTGCAAGTCGAACTGACCCCCTTGGATGAGCAGAGAGTACGCAGTTCGTGAGCAAAACTCTGTACTGATCGTCTGCTAATTTTCTGCGAATCCGATGGTGCTCCATGGAACTCCCCGATACGTGAAGGGAGTTCGACATGGTGCACGCCACCACGGCAGACCAGCCATTCGAGGTACTGCGGCGCACGCTCACTCTACTCACCACCGGCCCCGGACAACCCGCCCTCCCCACCGCTGCGGTGGAGGGCATCGAAGCAGAGGAACTTACCGCCTCAGAGATCCTGGCCCTGCTGCGCCACGGCCCTCGGGAGGTAACCGACGGGCTCTGGCACCGCGTCTTTGCCCGGGCACGTGCGGGCGAGTCAACGTGGACGGTCATCGCGGCCGGAGGGGCGCTGCCCCGGATGGTGGCCGCCTGTTCACGCTACGCCCGAGTCCCCGAGCAGCACATCCCTGACCTGGAGTCCGAAGTACTGATCGCTCTGATAGAGCAGGTGCGATCCATCCCCGCTGGGGTGAGCGACGTGGGCGAACGGTTGTGGTCGGCGGCCACCAACACCGCGAGCGCCTACGCCTACCGCCACGCCCGCGACCGACGCCGCACGAGGGCGTGGCACCCCAATAGGTTCACGACCGCCCCGGCCGCCGGTGGGCGGGGGCCGGTAACGGTTCTGGCCGAAAGCGTGGCCACGGGACTGCTGACTCAGGCCGAGGCCGACTTGGTAGCTCGCACTCGCCTGGAGCGCGCCAAGCTGGCCCAGGTCGCCGATGAGATGGGGCTGGCCTACATCACCGCGCGGCGGTGGCGGCGCGGCGCCGAAGAGCGGCTGGAGAACGCCCTGGCAGGAAGTTCATTTCCGATGTGATGAGCGAAAAACGGCATCTCGTTCTTCTTGATGGGTGAGGAGAGTTCCTCCTCCCCCGCCAACGAGGACACACCAGCCGGGGCGGAGAAGGTGTTGAACGCCCACCACCGAAAGCGCCATTTGGAAAGGAGGAGTCGGCGCCTTCGCCCCGGCCTCTGATGCGTGTGTCCCGCTGGATTCTGGCGGGGTTTCAGCGAATCGAGGTGGCCATGATGGAGGCGGTCAAGAAATGTGCGCGCCCCGCCCTTACTGCGGGTGTGGCCGTAGTCCTGGTGCTGGCCGGGGGTGAGATCTCGCCCGTCTGGGCGCAGGAGGCCGAGGACCCTGGAGTCAGCGACCTGGACACCGTCATCAACAACATTAGGAATTGGTTGGTAGGTCTGCTGGTGGTGCTGGCCACGCTGCTGCTCACCATCGGCGGCCTGAGGTACCTGCTAGCCGGTGGCGACCCAGGCGAGGTCAACAAAGCCAAAGACACCCTGAAGTACAGCGCCCTGGGATACCTGGTAGCCATCCTCGCGCCGATCCTGGTCCAGATCCTGCGCGGCTTCGTGGGACTGCAATGAGACCGCGAACGCGGACTTTCGTGCTGTTTATCGGCGTCAGTGGCGGACTCCTGTGGGGCGCACCCTCTGGCGCCGAGGCCGCACTATCACCTGCGGATCTACCAGATGAGCCCGGGGAGACCACCCCCACTGACCCCGAGGAGTGCGGACGCCTCGACTACCCATGCCGGGCCGGTGTGACTTTCTACGAATGGGTGGCCGGGTTCATCGGGGATGCGATCGAGTTCACCATCACCCTTGCCGCGCTTCCCGCGCTGGCTACCCCACCCCCCACCGACGGGATCCGCACGATCTGGGGTGAACACCTCGCGGTCGCCAACAGTCTCTACGTGCTGGTGATCATCACCGCCGGGATCCTGCTGATGAGCTACCAGAGTGTGCAGACCTCCGCCGGAGCGAAGGAGCTTCTTCCGCGAGTAGTGCTCGGGTTCATCGCCGCGAACTCCTCGTTTTTGCTGGTCGAGATGATGCGGGAGCTGGCCAACGGCATCGCCCTGTCCATGCTCGACGGGGCCGCGACACTCGACAACGTCACCGAAACGCTCGCCAGGGTCTTCGGGAACCCGCGCGGCGAAGCGCTCGTGCTGCTGTTGCTGATGGTGGTCGGCTCACTGCTGAGCTTCTTCTTCATGCTGGCGGCGATCCTGCGCATCGTGCTGTGGATCCTGCTCACCGCGATCGCTCCACTGGCGCTGGCTTGCCACGCCCTTCCTCAGACCGAAGTGCTTGCGCGCCTGTGGTGGCGGGCGATGGGCGCACTCATGATCATCCAGATCGCCCAAGCCGTGGTGCTGCGCCTGATGGTGGTGCTCTTCCTCTCCCGCAACGCGGCCCCCGACTTCATCGAGGCCGCCGAGAACGTGGTCGATGTCCTTCTGATCATCTGCGCCATGTATGTGATGGTCCGCATCCCCTTCTGGGCGTTCAAGCAGGTGTTCAACTACCAGAACTCGCCCCTGGTCAAGGGGACCAAGCTGGTCGCCAGCCTGCTGATCTTCCGCGGACTGGGCAAGGCCTTCGCAGCCAAGAAGGGCGCAGCCGCATCCCGTGCTGCTGGGCGGCCCAGCGGACCAGGGCCCTCGCGCGCCAGCAGTGGCCGACTGGCCCCAGGCCAGGGCCGGGGCGGGGCGGGGCTAACCCCCAGCCGAGTCCGGGCGGACCGGGGCGCGGGCCGCGTCCCGGGGCCGGGACCGGGCCCGGGCGCAACCCGCGCGGCGGCCCTGGTCGTGGCACAGGGCCCGGACGTGGACGTCGTGGCCCGGGAAGTGGCCCGGGGCGAGGCCCGCGTGGCGGTCCCGGAAGGGGGACCGGACCTGGCCCAGGCCCAACTCCACCTCCACGCCCGGGGTCGGACCCGCGTGGTGGCCCTCGTCCCCGCAACCCGCGTCCCCGAAGGAGGCCCTAAGTGTCGCGTGTACGCATGCCCGCTGATGTCGAGCGCGAGGACAAGATCCTCGCAGGTCTCACCGCACGGCAACTCATCATCATTGCTGTCCCCGGACTTGGCGTCTGGGTCCTCTACCAGGCGGCAGGTCATCTGGTTTCGCCGCTGGCCTTGGTGGCGGTGGCCGTTCCCGTCATGGGCGGGGCGGTGGCCGCCGCCCTGGTCCAGCGCGATGGGCTCAGCCTGGACCGCCTAATGCTGGCCGCTCTCAAATTCGCTCACTCACCCAAGCGACAGTCCACCGATGCCCACCACGGCGCTCGGATACCGTCCTGGATCGACGCTCGCACCCCGCCCCTGCCAAGCCCACTGCATCTGCCGGTGGCAGCGATCTCTGATGAGGGCGTGGTGGACCTGGCCGAACATGGCTGCGCCGTGCTGGTGTCCTGTTCGACCGTGTCGTTCTCGCTGCGCACTACGAGCGAACAGGCCGGTCTGGTGAACGGGTTTGGCTCTTACCTGAACTCGCTCAGCGCCCCGGTCCAGATCCTCATCCGTGCGGAGTCCATCAAGTTGGACCCGCTGGTGGACGCCCTGGACCAAGCGGCACCGACGATGCCCCACCCGGCACTGGAGAGGGCCGCCCGCGGTCATGCGGATTTCCTCTCCGATCTCGCCCAGTCCCGAGACCTGTTGCGGCGGCAGATCGTTCTGGTTCTGCGGGAGACCGGCAGCGATGGCGCCCATGCCGCGGTCACCGTACGACGACGGGCCGAGGATGCCGTGCGCGCACTGGCCGCAGCCGGGTCCCGAGCCCAGGTGCTCACCGGGGGACAGGCCGCTGCGGTCCTGGCCTCCGCCTCCGACCCGTCCAGCAGGCACGTGCCTCCCGAAGGGCTTGCCAGTCCAGGATCGGTCGTCACCGGCCCCACCCAACCCGAGGAGGCATGAGGTGTTTGCCCGCAAGAAGAACCGCACCACAACTGCTGATGGGCAAGGGCAGGTGGCCGCTGAGGTGGAAATCGCACCCCGACACCTGCGGGTCGGTGGCGGAGTCAGCGCCTCCTGGGCGGTGACCGGTTACCCCGCCGAGGTCGGCCACGGGTGGATGGAGCCGCTGCTGACCTACCCGGGCCGTTTGGACGTATCCCTGCACATCGAGCCCATCCCACCCCAAACAGCCGCCGACCGACTCCGGCGACAGATGTCCAAGCTCGAAGCCTCCAGCCGCACCACAGCCGAAAAGGGCAAACTCGAAGACTTCGAGGCCGAGGTCGCAGCCGAAGACGCCCGGGAGATGGCCGCCTCCCTCGCCAGAGGCGAAGGAAAACTGTTCCGTGTGGGTCTGTACCTGACCGTGCACGCCTCCTCTGAGAAAGGCCTGTCCGAAGAGGTCGACCATGTCCGCTCGCTGGCCAGTTCGATGCTGGTCGACGTCCGCCCGGCCTCTTACCGTCAGTTGCAGGGGTGGATTTCCAGTCTGCCGCTGGGCGTGGACCTGTTGGAGCAGCAGCGCAGCATGGACACCGCAGCGTTGTCCGCGGCGTTCCCGTTCTCCAGTCCGGACCTGGCTGTGCAGACCACCGACCGGGCGGTGCTCTACGGGCTCAACGCCTCCTCGTCTGGGGTGGTGGTCTGGGACCGATGGAGGGGCGACAACTACAACTCGGTGGTGCTCGCCAGATCAGGCGCCGGGAAGTCCTACTTCTGCAAGCTCGAACTGCTCCGCAGCTTGTATTCGGGTGTGACCGCCGCAGTCATTGACCCCGAGGACGAATACACCCGCCTCGCCCAAGCCGTGGGCGGCACGGTCCTTCGGCTCGGGGCACCCGGTGTCCACGTCAACCCCCTCGATTTGGCCGTGGACTCCACAGCCCGGCGCGACGCGGTGAGCAGGCGAGCACTGTTCCTGCACACCTTGATGGCGGTAATGCTGGGCGGTGCCCTGTCCGCGCGCCAGCGCGCTGCCCTGGACCGGGCTCTGGTGGCCACCTACCGCGAAGCCGGAATCACCGGCGAGGGCGAAACGTGGTCACGCCCGGCCCCGCTGCTGGCGGACCTGGTGGGGGCCTTGACCCCGGTTCTTGGACACGGGGGTGATTGATTACGCCGCGGACGCCAGCATAGACGCCTGAGACGGGTGAGACGCCTCGAAAGCATTCGGAGCCAGATTCTGGCACCACGAATGCCGACGACAGGTGTTGTAGCGGTGGGCCCACCGGAACACCGTGCGCCGCAGCGTCACCTCGTCGGTGTAGGTGAGGGCGCCCGCGAGGGTCTCGCGCTTGAGCGTGGCGTTGAAGCTCTCCGCGACCGCGTTGTCCGCACTCGAGCCGATCGCCCCCATCGGCTGGACCACCCCCAGGTCCGTGCACAGTCCTTCGTAGGCCCGGGAGGTGTAGACGGGGAGTTCAATCCGCCGACCGACCCGTGGTCGGAGTGGAAGACCGCCCCTTGCAGCCCCCCGCGCTCACGCGCGGCTGCTGTGAGGGCGTCGGCCACCAGCTCGGTGCGCATATGGTCGGCCAGTGCCCACCCGGCGAGCTTG